>CAXTRL010000113.1:0-10132 GCA_964246575.1 uncultured Armatimonadales bacterium | reverse complement strand
GGCGGTTTATGCCGAAAACGGCTGGATTGGGTCGCATCTGTATCACCTGCATCTGGCACACACGGCGCAGGGCTGGGCGATCACGCGAGGCAGCCACTTGGATGTATCGTACACGCCGCTCGGCATCTTTGTCGCGCTTGTTTTTATCGGGCTGCCGTTTGTGGTCCGCACGGTGCAGCCCGTTTTGCAGGACTTGGAAACCGATGTGGAAGAAGCGGCGGCGAGTCTCGGCGCAACGCGCGGCCAAATCTTCCTTCGTATTTTGCTCCCCACCCTGTTTCCGGCTGTCTTGACCGGCTTCACGCTGGCGTTTGCCCGTGCTTTGGGCGAATACGGCTCGGTCATCTTTATTTCAGATAACGTGCCGCTTAAAGGCGAGATTATTCCGAAGCTGATTATGGACAAGCTGGACCAATACGATTATGCCGGAGCAAACGCGATTGCCGTGGTCATGCTGCTGGCGTCGTTTGCCCTGCTGCTCCTTATTAACCTGCTGCAAGCGTGGACTCGTCGGCGGCTAGGAATGGCATCATAGGTTATGGCGACTCCTCCTGGACTTGATCTCGCGCCGGCGCTGCCCCCGGCGAAGCGGCCTCCGCTGGCGACGGAACCCTGGCCGGTCCGCGTCTTGTTTATCGCTGGAACGCTGCTGTTTCTCGGCTTGTTTTTAGGCTTGCCGCTGGCAACCGTCTTTGCGTCGGCGCTGTCCGCCGGGCGCGGCGTGTACTTCGACGCCCTGCGGGACCCGGACACGGTCAGCGCAATTAAGCTGACCCTGCTGACGGCGGCAATTTCAGTTCCCTTAAACGTCGTGTTCGGCATTGCCGCCGCGTGGGCAATCGCCAAATTTGAGTTTTGGGGCAAAAACCTGCTGCTGACGCTGATTGACCTGCCGTTCGCCGTATCGCCCGTTGTGTCAGGTTTAATTTTTGTGCTGCTGCTCGGCAAGTTCACGCCGCTGGGGGGCTGGCTGGAGAAGCACAACATCCAGATTATTTTTGCCGTGCCGGGGATTATCTTAGCCACGACGTTTGTGACGTTTCCATTTGTGGTCCGCGAAATCCTGCCGGTGATGCAGGCACAGGGCATGGAAGAAGAACAAGCCGCCAGGGTGCTGGGCGCGACCGGCTGGCAGATGTTTTGGCGCGTCTCGCTCCCGAACATCAAGTGGGGGCTGCTGTACGGCGTGATTTTATGCAACGCCCGCGCAATGGGCGAGTTCGGTGCGGTATCCGTCGTTTCCGGCAAGATCGCCGGTCTCACGAACACCCTGCCGCTGCAAGTGGAAGCGCTGAACGACAGCTACAATTTCACTGGCGCATTCGCCGCCGCCTCGCTGCTGGCGATGCTGGGGCTGGTGACGCTGGTCATCAAGTCATTGATTGAGTGGAAGACAAGGCGGCGGGAAGCGTAAACTAATGAGCATCGAAATCCAGGGCGTTTCTAAAACATTCGGCAGCTTTCAGGCGCTCTCGGGTGTGGATCTGACCGTGCAGACCGGCGAGCTAGTGGCGCTGCTGGGGCCGTCCGGCTCCGGGAAAACTACCCTGCTGCGGATCATTGCCGGGCTGGAGTTTGCCTCGCAAGGGTCGATCCTATTCGCCGGCGAAGATGCGTCCCAAAAAGACGCCCGTGACCGGCAGGTCGGCTTTGTTTTTCAGCATTATGCCTTGTTCCGGCACCTGAGCATCTTCGAAAATGTCGCATTCGGCCTGCGGGTGCGCCCGCGCTCGACCCGGCCCACGAAAGCCGAAATCAAAGGCCGGGTGCTGGAACTGCTGAAGCTGGTGCAATTGGAAGGATTAGCCGAGCGGTATCCGGCGCAGTTGTCCGGCGGGCAGCGGCAGCGGGTCGCACTGGCGCGTGCGCTGGCCGTCGAGCCGAGCGTTCTGCTTTTAGATGAGCCGTTTGGGGCTTTGGACGCCCGTGTCCGGCAGGAGCTGCGGACCTGGCTGCGGCACCTGCACGACGACCTGCACATTACCAGCGTTTTTGTGACCCATGATCAGGAAGAAGCGCTGGAAGTCGCGGACCGGGTGGTCGTGATGAACCGCGGCAAGATTGAACAGATCGGTACGCCGGACGACGTGTACGAGCAGCCGGCAAACCCGTTTGTGATGAATTTTCTTGGCAGTGTCAACGTGTTCCACGGCAGATTGCAGAGCGACATGCCCCCTGCCGCCTCAGCAGCCCCGCCGAGTTCTACCAGCTACGTCCGGCCCCACGAGCTGGACATCACGCGGCAGCCCGGCAGCGAAGCGGGAGTTAAAGTGGCAGTGCGCTACATCCATGCCGTCGGCCCGACGGTACGCTTAGAGCTAGACCAAGGCAGCGGCGTCCGGCTTGACGCTGAGCTGACCCGCGAGCGCTTCCAAGAATTGGGCCTCAAAACCGGCGAAACCGTGTACGCAACGCCGCGCAAGCTGCAAACCTTCACCAACGACTATTCGATTTAGAACTCACCCCGGTTCGCTAAGGCTCTCCACCCTTCCCTGTTAGGGAGGGGCTTCAGAAACAAGAGGGCGCGGCAAGCAGCGCCCCTACGGCTTTATCCTTCCCTTTATCCCACCCCTAACAGGGTGGGGTGGAGAGCCTTAGCGAACCGGGGTGGGTTCTTGATGCTCCTGCCAGAGCGCCTCGAACTCATCCACTAAACCCGCCAGAACGGCAAAGCCGCCCTGCCAGAACGCGGGGTCGCTGAGGTTGACGCCGACTTTGGAAATCAGCTCCTGCGGGGTCAAGCTGCCGCCCGCTTCCAGCATCGCCAAATACTTGTCCGCGAACGCCGGCCCTTCACGCTTAGCTTGCTGATACAGCGACAGCACCAAAAGCTCGCCAAACGAATAAGCGTAAACGTAGAACGGCACGGAAACGAAATGGCTGATATACGACCACCAAAGCTGATGATCCTCGCCAAGCTCCACCGAGTCGCCGAACATCAGCTGGACTTCCTGCTGCCAGTAGTTCCCAAACTCTTCCGGCGTCAGCTCCCCCTGTTCGCGCCGGTGCTTGTGGATCGCCAGCTCAAAGCGGTACATGGCAGTCTGGCGCGGAATGGTTGCAAACGCGCCTTCGATCTTCTCGGCGTACAAGGCCAGCTTGTCTTTGAGGGACGCTTTTTGGATGGCCTGCTCGAAGACAAGCATCTCGCCGAACGTGGACGCAAGCTCGGCCAGCGGCAGGGTGCCGTGGAAGTTCAAGAGCGACTGTTTTCGGGACAGCGATGCATGGACGCCGTGGCCCAGCTCATGCGCGAGAGTCATCACGTCCTTCATGCGGCCCAGATAGTTCACCAGCACATACGGGTGCGTGTCCGGGGTGACATACGAGCAGAACGCCCCGCTGGCCTTGCCTTTCGTCGCAGGCGCGTCAATCCAGTTGTGGTCAAAAAACTCAGCGGCTCGGCGGCGCATTTCCGGCGAAAAGCCGCCGAACGCGGCCAGCACCATCTCCTGCGCTTCCGGGTAAGTGATAGTTTCTTCGGCCTCAAACAGCGGCGCGTAGCGGTCGTAATGGGTCAGCGTTTCCACGCCCAAAATCTCGCGCTTCAAGTGGTAATAGCGGGCCACAAGCGGATAATTGCGAACGACGGTGTCTACGACCAGGCTGACGGTGGCTTCGTCCAGCTCATTGGCTTGGTGCTGTGACTCCTGCGCGGCGGAATAATGGCGCAGGCGATCTTCCACGTTCTTTTCTTGCAGCAGCGTGTTGAAGATATAGGTTAAGGTTTTGAGATGCGGCTCCAAACCTGCCGTGAACGCAGCGGCGGCGGTGCGCCGGACTTCCCGGTTCGGGTCCATGAACTTCGCCGTAATCTGAGCCAGGCCAAGCTCCTCGTCGTTCCAGCGAAACACGGCGTTGGACGTGGTTTCCTCAAACAGCCGCTGGAACGCACGTCCGCCGGTGTTCGCCAATTCTTCCATGAGGCGCTCCTCAGTCTCGGACAGCATGTGGGTCCGGGACGCGCGAACGACGCTCAGATAATGCTTGTACGGCGCGACTTCCGGAGTGTTTAAGAGCGGCGTCAGCGTTTCGTCGGGGATGGCGGCAAGCTCTAAATCAAAGAATAGCAGCGGCAGGGCAAGCTTCGTTCCCTGCTCACGCATTCTTTGCAGGAACGCACCCCGCGCCGGGTCGCCGGTGTCGGTGGTGAACAACAGGGACGCAAATGCCATGGGTTTGGCGGCGGCCTGCTGAATGGCCTCGTACTCGTGCAGGGCGGCGCTAAGCGTCGCCGCCGGCAAATCCGCTGCATTGATTTTGCCTTTGTAGGCGGCTTCAAACGCTTCAGCACGGGCAAAGCACTCCACAAACGTTTGGTCTATGCTGGGATCGCTCATGCTTTCGTATAAATCGCCGAGGTTCCAGTGAGCGTCGGCTTCCAAATTATCTTTGATTGTTTCGGTTGGCAAAGTGGGTCTCGTTTCAGGAAAAGTAGAAGCAGTATACCCCGCCCGTAACATTGTGAAAAAAGATGCAATGTGCCTTCTCGCGGGTACAATAACGGAAAGGGGAAGCGAACATGGCGGCAGTGAATACGACACTTCAAACAAACCCGTTTGCGGCGGGGGCGCGGCAGACAAAAGTCATCTTGGAAATGATCAAGTTTGAGCATACGATCTTTATGCTGCCCTTTGCGCTGATGGCAGCGACGATTGCCGGGCGTCATCACTGGCTGCTGCTTGCCCATAAGCTGCCCTGGATTTTACTGGCGATGGTCGGCGCACGGTCGTCTGCGATGGCATTTAACCGGATTGTGGATCGGGAATACGATGCCCGGAACCCGCGAACCGCTAAGCGGGCCATTCCCGCCGGCCTGCTGTCCGTGCCGCAGGTGACCGCGTTCACGGTTGTCGCCGCCGCGCTTTTAGTGATTGCGGCTTATCTGCTGAACCCGCTGGCGTTTGCGCTGTCCCCGGCAGCACTGCTGCTGGCGCTGGGCTACTCATACACCAAGCGCTTTACGGCGTTTTCGCATCTATTTCTCGGCCTCGCCATGGCCGTCGCGCCGGTGGGGGCATGGATCGCGGTGACGGGGCGGATTGACCCGCCGGCGCTCTGGCTCGGCGGCGCGGTGGCCTGCTGGCTGTTTGGGTTTGACATCTTGTATGCGCTTCAAGACACGGAGTTTGACCAGGCAAACGGCCTGCACTCCATGCCGGCGCTTCTTGGAAACGCCGGGGCGCTGGCGGTGTCGCGCCTGGCGCATCTCGTGATGATCGGCCTGCTGGTGATGGTCGGTGTTTCGGCGCATCTCGGCGTTATTTATCTTGCCGCCGTTGCGCTGGCTTCGGCGCTGATTGCCTGGGAGCAGTCGCTGGTCAAGCCGAACGATTTGTCGCGTCTCAACCTGGCGTTCTTTACGCTGAACGGTTACATCAGCGCGGGTTTATTTGTGCTGACGCTGGCCGATGTCTTGACGGGAAAATAACTTATGGCAGTTTACCAAATCAAGCCGGAACGGGCGACGCTGCATGGGCATTTTTCGCGGGATTTGCCGCCGTGCCTGACGATTAATTCCGGTGACACGGTGCGCTTTGAGACACTGGAAGCGAACTGGAGCCTAGCCCCGCGCCGCACTGACGACAAAAGCGAAGCGCCGCTGTCTTTTGAGCCGCGCGACCCGAAGACCGACAGCGGCCACGCCCTTTGCGGGCCGGTTTTCGTGCGGGGCGCGGCGCCGGGCATGACGCTGGAAGTGCAGATTGACGCCGTGACGCCCGCGGGTTGGGGCTACGTTTATGCCGGGGGCTGGCAAACACTGCTGAACGACCGGCTTGGCGTTTCGGGAAGCGGGGGCGTGATCCATAACTGGGCGCTGGACACGTCTGCGATGACGGCGCAGAATGGGCAGGGATACGCCGTGCGAATGCGCCCGTTTTTAGGCGTCATGGGAATGCCGGAGAACGTGCCGGGCATCCAGTCCACGACTCCGCCGCGCTTGACCGGCGGCAATTTGGACTGCAAAGAACTGGTTGCCGGCAGCTCGCTGTTTCTGCCGATTGCCGTTCCCGGCGGCCTGTTCTCCGCCGGCGACGGTCACGCCGCTCAGGGCGACGGGGAGGTCAGCGGCCTGGCGATTGAATGCCCGATGACGGAAGCAAGTTTAACATTTCGCCTGCACCCAGATCTGCCCCTGGCTACGCCTCGCGCGGAAACGCCTGCCGGAAAGCTGACGCTGGGGTTCGGCGAAACGCTGGACGAGGCGATGGGAAACGCGCTGGATGCAATGCTGGACTGGATGGGCGAGCTTTACAGCTTATCACGACCGGACGTGCTGGCGCTGGCAAGCGTCGCGGTAGACCTGCGGATTACGCAGGTCGTGAACGGCATTATAGGCGTTCATGCCCTGCTGCCGCACAATGCCTTTTTGAACAATTAGAAATTGGTGCTCAAGAGCCGACGCTGATTTGGCCGCCGGCGGACCGGTCCAGCATTTCCGCTTCCTGTGCGTCTTTTGGGGTGTTGTAGTGCAGGGCTTTCTCGGCGTACACGGTGGTCCCATGCGGATCAGAGCGGCGAAACTCAATCTGGTCAGCCATCTTGCGGACCAGCTCCAGCCCGAATCCGCCTAGCCGCTCGGAGCCGTCCCGGTCGAGCCGCGCCGATCCGGCTTCGCGGACATCCTTGAAGGGCAGACCGACGCCTTTGTCTTCCACAATGACGCCGACCCGGTCGGCATGGTATTCCAGTATGACAACGAAGCGTCCATTTTCCAGGGTTTGAGCATGGCGCACGACATTGGAGCACAGCTCGCCGACGATGAACTCAATGTCGGCAATGTCTATGTCAACGACACCCATGTCTTCCAGCAGTGTGCGGCCGACCCGGCGGGCAATCCGCAGGTAGGTCCCATCACCCGGCAAATCCAGCGAGACTTTGAGTATCATAATACGGAAGTCTTCCCGAATTAAAAAGTATCCAACCATGCACACACAAAGCAAAACGCAAATCGGCAGTGTTCCTTACTTGAACGAGAAGCCGCTGACCCGCTGGTTCTCCCACACCGACGAAGGGCGGGCGTCGGGCATTGAAGTGACCTACGCTGTCCCGTCCCAGCTTGCCCGGATGCTGGAAGAAGGCGAGATCGCGGCGGCGCTGGTGTCGTCGTTTGAATATTTCCGCACGCCGGGCTACGTGATTGCCCCGAATGTTTCCATTTCCGGGCAGGGCGACATTGAATCGGTCCGGGCGTTCGCCAAAGTTCCCTGGCGTAAGATCGAGTCCCTAGCGCTGGACACATCTTCGCTGACTTCCGTGGCCCTGCTTAAGATCCTGCTGGCCGAACAGCTTGATTCGTACCCGGCGTTTCTCCACGCCGCCCCGGATTTAGAGTCCATGCTGGCGATGGCCGACGCTTGCCTGCTGATTGGCGACAAAGGAATGCTGGCAAATGACGAGGGGCTGAACGTACTGGACCTGGGCCGCGCCTGGCGGCGCTTGACCGGCCTGCCGTTCGTGTATGCCGTTTGGCTCGGCAAGCCCGAGAACATCACGCCGCAGCTCTCGGACGCGCTGGCAGCCGCGAAAGCCTGGGGATTGACCCAAATAGACGCGATAGCCGCTGAAGAAGCTATCCGCATCGGAGCTTCGGTCCGGCAGTGCCGCCATTATTTGACCGACGTGATGGACTACAATTTAGACGAAGAACACCGAGAAGCGCTGGCAATGTTCGGCGCAAAAGCCTCTGCTCAGCAGCTTTTTCCCGGCCCGCCGCCGTCCATTCGCGTCGCGTAAGCTCCAGACCGTAACTCATCCGGCAGCCTGACTTGGCACACATCCTGCAGGAAACTTATTCATGACTGCCGTTTCCACGCACTCTTCGCCTCTTCGCTCCCAGGCTCCGCCGGCAAAACGCCGGCTGGATTATGTGGATGCGCTGCGCGGGGCGGCATGCCTTTGGGTGCTGCTGCATCATACGTTTGAGCACAAGCCGGCTCCGGCGGGCTTTTGGCACTACCCGGCTTCGCTGCTTGTCCTTTTGGCGAACATCGGCTGGCTTGGCGTCAGCATGTTTTTGGTTTTGTCCGGCTTTTGCTTGTTTTATCCGCTGGCGGCACGCTACCAGCCGGGCGGCATTCAGCTTAAGCTTTCGACGTTTGCCCGGCGCAGAGCGCTGCGTATTCTGCCGCCTTACTACATTGCAATTCTTCTGCTTTTCCCTTTAGAGCTTTTCGCCGCTCACTATCATTCGCACTCCTGGAATTGGCACGCGGTTCTGCATGGGCCAAAAGACGTTTTGCTGCATGTCTTCATGCTGCACAATCTGAGCGCGGACACGATCGGCTCCATCACTCCCGCGTTTTGGTCTCTGGCCCTGGAATGCCAGTTGTATTTGGTTTTCCCGCTCCTGGTTTGGTCTGCGACGCGGTTTGGTCTGAAGTCTATTCTGGCATCCACTTTCTTGGTTGCCGTGATCTGGCAGTCGCTCTGTTTTCGCCACTTCGGCTTTTCGCGGGTGTGGACTCCTGAGCTTGCGGTGTATTACCATGCCCTGCCGGGCCGCTGTTTTGAGTTCGCCGCGGGCATGGCGGCAGCGAGCTTTGTGGCTCGTCCCCAGCCAGGCCAGGGACGCATTGCTCTGGCGCTGATCTTGATCCCGCTGGTTCCTGCCCTGTATTTCGTTTCCGAAGTGTCTCGTTTCGGGCCGCTGTGCGACCAGGCGTGGGGAATTATCTTTGCGGCGACGCTGGTTCTTTTGGGCCATGTGCCGGACGCGCGGTTCCAGCGCAGCGCGTGGCTGCGATCTTTGGTTTGGGTCGGCGCGATTTCGTACAGCGTTTACCTGCTGCACCAGCCTTTGATTAGTCTGCTTTCGCTCCGCCAGCTTCATGTTCAGGAAAGCGTTGCCGGCGGCTTTGCCGAAGGTCTTTTCCGGATTCCGCTGCTGGTCGGGATCGGCTACTTGTTCCACCTCTGTTTCGAGCGCCCCTTCATGCCGGGCCGACCGCGCACCGAGCGCCAGGCGGAAGTCGCCGTCGCCGTTTCCCCTGCTCCTTAAGCATCAACCGATGTACCGCAGATCATGCCCAGGATTGAAATCCTGGGCTGGAGGGCGCTTCGCGCCGGCTGTCCTGCGGACAGAAGATAAGTTGATAGAAGACCTGCGTTTACTTCCGCTCTCTTGTCCGCAGGACAACCAGCCGAAGGCTCTTCAGCCCAGGATTTCAATCCTGGGACCTCAAATTAGGATTTCAATCCTCAGTTTTGGCGACCTCTTCCTGCTTCCTATGGCGTAGTTCTGGTGTGGTATAATTTGGGTATGGCTGGACACACACATGGGGCGACAAGCGGGCGGGGTTTATGGCTGTCGCTAGGAATGACTGGAGCGTTTGTTGCGGCGGAAGCGTATTTCGGGCATCAGGCGCATTCACTGGCGCTGATCTCGGATGCGGGGCATAACGTCAGCGATGCGCTGGCGCTGGGGCTGGCGGCGTATGCGGTTTGGGTGGCGAGGCGCCCGGCCTCGCCGGGCAAGACATTCGGCTACCACCGGGTCGCGATCCTGACCGCGCTTGCTAATGCCGCCGCGCTGGTGGTGATCGCGCTGGGGATTTTAGCCGGCGCAGGTGCCGCGTTTCAGCATCCACACCACGTTCAAGGCAATTTGATGATCTGGGTCGCCGCGTTCGGCGTGTTTATGAACACGGTGATTGCATGGCAGCTTCAGGGGGACAGCAAGCACAGCTTGAACGCCCGCGCGGCGTATGTTCACATGGCGGGTGATGCGCTGTCATCGCTGGGCGTCGTGCTGGCCGGGTTTCTCATCAAAGCGACTGGGTGGACTTTCGCCGACCCGCTGGTGTCCGTGCTGATTGCCGGGTTTATTTTGTATTCGTCCTGGGGCATTATCGGCGAGGCGACCAACATTCTCATGGAAGGTACGCCGAAGGGCATGGAAGTGGAAGCGCTTGCCGCCGCGATCAAGTCCACGCCGCCGGTCTTGGACGTTCACGACATGCACGTTTGGACTGTCAGCGACGGCCTTCACTTTTTGTCCTGCCACGTTGTCTTGCCCGGCGACTGCACCGTCCACGAAAGCCAGGCGATTGTCGCCGTGCTGAACGAGCGCCTGCACGACGAGTTCGGCATCGGCCACGCGACGATCCAGACGGAGACCGTCGGCAGCGAG
>CAXTRL010000112.1:0-10181 GCA_964246575.1 uncultured Armatimonadales bacterium | reverse complement strand
AGTTAGACGCGACTTCGGCGACAAACAGCGAGTAGCCGGAGTAAATCGGCGGCTGAGACTGCCAGGTCAAGTACGAGTGCATGGAGTGGCCTAGTTCATGCGCCAGAGTGCTGACCGAGAACAGGTCATCGCGGAAGTTCATCATAATGAATGGGTACGTGCCAGATATTCCCGACGAAAACGCGCCGCTGCCCTTGCCGATGTTCGGGACGCCGTCCACCCAGCGGTCGCGTTCCAAGCCCTGGCGCATGGGATTGACGTAGCCATCGCCGAGCGGGGCCATGCCCGCGCAGATGATGTCGGTCGCTTCGGCGAACGAAATCAGCGTTTCAGTCTTCGGCATCGGGGCGGGAACGGCGTCGGCAGGGACATCCGAGCAGAGAAGAGTCTGGACGCCGAGGCCCTTCTTCAGCAACCCAAAGTAGCGATGCCAGATAGGCAAGTTGGCCTGGAACGTAGACAGCAGCGTGTCAAACACTTCGCGCGGGATGGCATTCGGCGCTAAAGAAGCTTCTAAAGCCGACGGATAACGCCGGGCGCGGCTTTGGAACACGCTCTGCTTGACCCGCCCGCTCAGACACGCGGCGAGAGTATTTTTGACGCTCAAATGTCCGTCGGCATAGGATTCCCACGCGGCTTTGCGGACGGCTTGATCGGGGTGCCGCAGCAGGTCGGCGATGGTTCCCTGTGCGACTTCGTGCACCTTGCCGTCGGCGTCGGTCACCGGCGCGAACTTCAGGTCGGCATCGGTCAGCGAACCGGACGCCGTGCCGAGTGCGGACAGCGGCTCCGACACCTGCGCCAGCAGGGCTTCCACTTCTTCCGAGCGCACATGGTCCCGCCGCCGGGCCAGCGTGTCAAAGTAATGGGCGTATACTCTCAAATTCGGCGTCTGCGCCACCCAGTCCGTCAGCGTGCTGGGGTCAACCGCCAGAAGCTCCGGCTCGTAAAATGCCGTCGCCGCCGCAAACCGGGCCGACAAGCCTCCCGCCCGGCTGGAAAGCGCGGCGGCTGCCTGATCGCCCGTATCGCCGGAGCGCAGCATACTTGCGTACAGCCCCAGCTTCCGCACGGCCATTCCGACTTCCGTGCGCTTGGCCAGCGCCGCCGTCAGCACGGCGGGCGATGCGCTAAGCTGCCCAGCGTATTCCGTGAAGCCGTCCAGCAGCCCGCCAACCCGCACAAACTCGGCTTCCCAGGCGTCCACGGACGGGAAAACGCTCTCCACGTTCCAAGTTTTCTCAACCGGCACGTCCTGCCGCCGGGGCAATGTTTCTGTCATGGTGATCCTCCAAATCAAATAGCGAAGTTAGGCGGTTGCCTGCAAAACGTACAGAACGCCGTTGGTGGCGGCGCAAACTAGTGTGTCGCCGTAAAGCGCCGGACCGGCCGTGCCGAGGCGTGTACCGGGCGAAGTTTCATACGCTCGCTTGACGGCATATTCGGCGTCCAAAGAGTATAAAATGCCGTCGTCGGCCCCGGCAAATAACGTCGTGCCGCTGCACACCGGCGACGAGCGCAGCGGCGTTGGGCTGACGCGCTTGGAGCGGATCAAATTGCCGGAATGCGCAGCGACCACATGCAGGTAGCCGTCGTCGCAGGCCGCAAACAGCAGGCCGCCGTCGGCGGACAGCGCGGGCGTGACGGCGATGCCTTTAGACGAGACACTCGTTTTCCAGCGAACTTGGCCGGTGGCCGTTTGGAGCGCGTACACTGTGCCGGCCATTGTCGCGGCATACACGACCCCGTCCCGCACTAGAGGCGCGGCGTCAAACGGGCCGTCGGTTTCCGTGCGCCAGACTTCCGCGCCGGTGCCGAGGTCAAACGCCCGGACTTCCTGCGAATCGCCTGCCGCAAACACCCCGCCGCCCCAAATCGCCGGGGCCGTGTCTGTCTGTCCGCCCATCGGCAGCGAACGCAGCACCGCGCCGGTGCCGGCGTCCATAACTACCAAAGCGTCTCCCGCCGGGACAAGCAGCAAAGTACCACTGAGCGTCACGCCGCCATAGACCGGGCCAGGCACTTTCGTTTCCCAGCGGCGCGTCCCGCGCACGGCGTCCATCGCCAGCACCGAGCCGCCCAGCGTCGCCGCATACAGCAGCCCGTCTTCCGACAGCGCCATGCCGCCCCGGTCGGGGTACAGCCCGGACGCATCCGGCAGATCAAAATCCCACAAGGCCGCGCCGGTCGTCAGCTCAAACGCATAAATCGCCGCCCGATTGGCCGCCGTGTCAATGCCCGACGCAATCACCATGCCAAACGCCGCCAGCGGGGCGCTCCACTCCAAAGCATCAGCCGCCCGCGTTGGAGGAAACGACGGGGACGACCAGCGGCGGGCCAGATGCGTTCCCAGCGCCCGCGACCTACTCAGGGCATGAGACCCGTCCCCGCCCGGCGTCATCCGCCAGTCGCTTTCCGTCCGCAGCACATGCGCCGGGCTGAGGCGGCACAGGGTGGCAATCCAGGTGTTCGGCGTCCCGCAAATCCGGCAGAGACGTATCCGTTCTCCGCAGCGGCGGCATTCCGCCGCCCCTTCCGGCAGGTCCGCCGCGCAGTGCGGGCAGTTGGACACCGGCGGCGTGACCGTAATCGCTTGCTCCAAATCCGCCGGCAAATCGGCGGCGTCCTGGGCCGAGACCGCCAGGTACTGCCCGAACAGCGACACCTGGGTTGCCGCCAGCGCCGCATGTCCCGCCCGCTCCGGCCTCAGTTCCGCCGTCACCGTCTGCGTTTCCAGCGGGGCCAGCGCAAATTCGCCCGGATACACATCCAGCCACGGCACCGGCGACTTGACCCCCACATGCAGCACCGCCCGCCCGCTTCCATTGCGGACCAAAGCCACGCGCCGGGCCACTTTATCCGCTCCCAGCGCGTGTTCCGCCGAGAAATCAAATTCCGTCGTATCTAAAACCGGCACGTCTTTTCCTGTCCACCCTGGAAAAACCCGGCAATTCTGCCGATAATTTGTGTATTATGACCGCTGCACCCACCCAAACTCTCTACGCGCCTAACCCGCCTCAGCTAGACGAACCCTGGCTCAAAATCGCTCTGCTAATAGTCGCACTCCTTTTGCTGGCTGCCGTCGTGCTGGGGTCTTAAAAGTGCGTCTTAGTTCAGCCGCGCCAAAGCCGCATCCTGCGGAAACGCCTGCTTGCTAAGAGCGAGCCATTCGGGCCGGGATGACCCCAAAGGTGTCATCAGTGTTTGTTTAGACTTGTTGGCAGCATTGTTGGTGTCAATCTCTATCGCAGTACAATAAAAGCAAACGCAAAGGTCAACAGACGATTTCCCGTTCCAGACCCGGAACCCGACTCCTGGATCAAAGCAGCTTGGCACTCCAGACATGAGACCATCTTTGCCTATCGGCCCCGGCGTTTTCGCGAGTGCCGCCCGCAGCGCATCTGCAAACGCTTCGCCCTGTGCCGGGCTAACCCGCAGAACTTGATGGTCATCCAGGCTTTGCGTGTGCGGGGAGGACAATAAATTGCGCTCCGTATCGGTGTAGCGTTCCTCTTCATGGAAGTCCACCAGCCGAAACGTCTCCACACGGTCTGCGCCCGACAAAACGGCTTGCGTCTTGGCGTCAAGAACCAGCGGAATTTCGTTTTTGACGGCCTCATCCCTGTACTGCCGCCGCGCCCAAGCCTCGTGTACCGGCCTGTACCCGACGGCAGCGATACAAAGAACCGCCAAGATTGCCACGATAAGAATGCGCTTCATCAGACTTCCTCTTTCTGCTGTGATACGACTTACAGAGGGTCTTGCTCAGAGATTCATCCCAGAAATCGCGTTGCCAGCGTCGTTTCGGCCACGCCGTTTCCCTGGCGCTCCACGCGATAGGCCCGCGCGTCCGGGCGGGACGAAATCGCCTTCACAAGCTCGGTTCCGGCAAAATGCAGGGCTGCGCCGTCATCCGCCGCGTACCCGTTCGGCAGGCTGTCCGCAACGAATTGTTGGTAGGTGGATCGACGCAAGGCTTCGCCGTCATAATGCGGGCAGAAGGAGCCGGGCAGGAAGCCGAGGCAATTTTGCAGGGGCGACAGGCCGCTGCCGAACGAGTCCGTGCTGCCGCTTTCAAACCAGCACAGCGCCCCCGCACTGACGCCGCACAAGATGATGCCGGCGTCCCAGGCTTCCCGTAGAACGCGATCCAAACCGTGCGCCCGCCAGATCGCCAGCAGGTTCGCCGTGCTGCCTCCCCCGACATAAATCATATCCTGCGCCAGCAGAAACTCCCGCAGGTCCAGCTCCGTTCGCTTAAACAAAGACAGAGCCGAGGCTTCGGCGCGTTCGGCGGGGAACGCATCATAGAACCCCTGGGTATACCCTTCGTGATCACCGCTGGCGGTCGGCACAAAGCAGACTTTCGGCGTCGGCTTCCCCGTGAGGCTGAGGATAAAATCGTCCAGCAGCGGATTGTCGGGTTCCATCGAGAACCCACCGCCGCCCATTGCAATGATGTGTTTCATATTCACACAAGATTTGCCACGGAATTCATTCCGTGGCTTTCTGCCTCGCAGTGTTAGTACCGTTGAGCGGCTGGTAGAGAAGTATCGGCGGCCACATGGGCTGTGTACAAGCTGCCGCTCTTGGCCGTGACCTTCTGGCTGCCGTTGAACTGCCGAAGCGGGTCATAAATCGTCGTGGACTCGGACCCATTCGGCTGGGTATAGTAGCCATCGGAATTTGCGGACTGAACGTAGCCATCCGGGTCCAGTGGCTCCAAGCGGAACGAGTAAAACTCCTGAGCGTCCATCTCGTCCGCCGCATCCGCCGCCGCGCCGCTGCCGGAGCCGGACACCATTTTAACCGGCACCTCCACGCCATTTGCGGCCTGGACGCTGCTGCAAACAAAAGTCAGCCGGCCCCGCCGCCCAAAGAGGTCATGCTTTGTAGACGCCAGAACTTTCCCGGTCGCTTCCATGCCGCGAGTCAGCAGCAGAACATGGTTTGCGCCGTAGACATCCTGGTCCACCGTAAACCGCACAGGATCGCCGGGCTTGCTTTGCCCCGCCTCTAAATCCGTGTCCAGCCGCAGCCGAACAATCGCGCCTTTCGGGAGAACGCTTGCCGTCAAGCTGCCCGGCGTCGCTGCCGGAGCCGCCGGATCGGCTTGGACGCCGCCCCCTGCAAGTGTCAGCGCGGCGCAAATTGCTGGTATTAAAAGACGCATTGGTTTTCTCTTTTCTTCGGAACTTCTTTCACTTATCTGATACGTCTTTAGTACCCAATATCGCTCCACAAGGCGGCGCTCGTCAGTGCCGATAGATGCCCGGCATTGGCAGTGGCGACAACAACATTTGACAAGCCGAAGACCGAAAAATCCAGCAAGTCCGCCTGCGCCGTAATCAGCCTTTGGGTTCTTCCATCGTGTCTTCGGCCTCATCACCCAGCAGTGCATGAAAGTCGGTACGGCCTTCCAGACTAAAACGATTGGCTTCCAAAGCGGCTTTAGTTGTTTCCCATTCTTGATTGCGCCGCAGGAGTTCGTCCGGGTCATCCGTTGCGTCTTCCGCGTCCCATCTCGCAAACAGCTCCGTCATCGTATCGGCACGCGGCCCAGGGGCAGGATAGCGCTGGCGCAAATCTATTAGGACAAGCTGCTCCGGCGTCGTGCCTTTGCGCCGCGCTTCCTCCGCCAATGCGCCTTCCACTTCCGGGGGCAGTTCTAAAGTCAGTGTCATGGTAAAATTATTCCCTTCCAAACACTTCGCGGCGGGCGTCGCGCTCGCGGTCGCGGTCGGCGATGGAGTCGCGCTTGTCCCAAAGCTTTTTGCCGCGCCCGACGCCGATTTCCAGCTTGGCGTAGCCGTTCTCAAAAAACAGCTTGGTGGGGATGACCGAGAGGCCCCGCTCGTTGACCCGCGTGGTCATCTTGGTGATCTGCCACTTGTGCAGGAGCAGCTTGCGCGGGCGGCGCGGCTCCGGGTTGTACCGGTTGCCCTGGTCATACGGAGCGATGTAAAAGTTGTACACCCAGACTTCGCCGCTCTGGATGCGGCAAAACGAGTCCTGCAAGTTGGCGAGGCCGAGACGAACCGATTTAATTTCGGTCCCCGTAAGCGCAATTCCAGCAACATACGTTTCTTCAATCTCGTATTCATGCCGGGCCTTGCGGTTGAGGATGGTCACGTTGCGCTTGCGGGCGTCGTCTTTTGCATTTTTCTTTGCACTTGTTGTCGCGGTAGCCATAGTAAACGATTATAGCAGATTTGCCCGGAAGCACGGTATGATGGTGTATAATGGGCATGACTTCCTCTTTAGGTGGCGTTTGACTTGACTTTCCGCTGCGTTTCGAGCAACTCTCTCGGCATAGACTATCGCCGGAACAGGGAGAAGATTGCTCATGCTGCGCTCTAATTATTTCGCCGTCCAGGATGCACAGGCGTTTTTCGAGTTTTGCGACCGCTGGGATTTTGAGGCGATCCAGAACAGCGAGAACTTGTACGGCTTCTTGTGCGTGGAAGACATGTTCTCTGAAGAAGATGAGCTTTTGAGCGAAATCGCCGATTTAATTGCCGCTGATAATGTCGCAGTCGTCATGCAAGTCAACCACGACAAAATGCGCTGGCTGGGCGGCTCGGCCTGGGCCGTGAACAGCCGGCATGAGCGCCGGGAAGTACATCTACAAGACGTCTACGACTTGGCGAAGCCGCTTGGCCAGTTTGTGACGGAAGCATTGTATTGACAAGATAATCCTAATTGCCGCTTGGAGTTTCGCTGAGACATGCCCGAACCCGGCCCACTGCAAGAAAAAATTGCTTCTCTTCATTCGCTTCTGTCAGACGCTCAGGCATCAGGGATGAAAGTCAACGAAGCGCAGACCGAACAGTGGGTTATTAATCCACTGCTGGACGCGCTTGGTTACAGCCCGTTGGAAATTCATAAGCAGAGCCACGACGCGCACACGAAGCAGTTTCCAGACTACACAATCCTGCCGCATGAAGCCTGCCGCTGGTTCTTGGAAGTGAAAGGCTTAGACGTACCGCTTGGAGGGACAGAAGCGGCGCAGGCAGTAGGGTATGCTGTCAACAAAGGCGCGGAATGGGCAGTGCTGACGAATGGCCGCCGGTGGCTGATTTACAAGGCGCACCTGCCGAAGCCGCTGCCGGAAAAGCTGGTCTTCGAAGTCAAGGACTTGTTTGCAGAGCCGAGCGCCGCCGATACCCTGCGGCTGTTGTCCCGCGCTTCGGTTATGGCGGACGGCCTCTCGCAAGCCTGGCTGGCCGGTCAAATCGGTCCGATTATCGAAAAGGAGCTGGCGAATGCTCAGTCGGCGACCCGCAAGGCGCTTCGCAAAGCGGTTGCCGCCGAGACGCAGTCAACGGTTGCGGACTCAGCAGTCGCGGACGCGCTGAAACGGCTGATGAGCGTCGGCCCGCCTCCGATCAAAGAAGGAGACCTGCCTCCGCTTTCTTATTGGGCGCAAAACATTGATTTAGTAGTCAAGCAAAAGCCTGCACAGATTAAGCTCGGAGATGGCCCGGCGATGCCGGTCAAGTCGTGGAGCGTCCTGGCGCAGAGCGTCGTGAAATTTGTCGGGGAAACTTACGGCCTGCCGCCGCTGCCTTTTACGGGAACTAAAAGCGGGACTAAATACTTCATTAACGATGCGAATGTCCAGATGACGGGCCAGCCGATGACGACAATGGCAAATGTTACAGTGTCCGGCAAAATTATCTACTTGGAGATGAACCGTAGCGCTGATGACACGATCTTACGTTTGGCGGCTCTGCTCCAAGCAGTGGATGCCCCATTGGATGCCGTCAAGATCAAAGTTATCACACAGAAATAAGAAAGCAGCGTGGTTTGAGCCTTTTCGTGGTGACCGGCGGTGCGGGATTTATTGGGTCGCATCTGGCGACGCGGCTGGCGCAGGACGGGAAGCAGGTCCGGGTGCTGGACAGCCTCGGAAGCGCGGCGTCGCAGCGCCGGGCGGCGGTTCTCGCAGAGATGCCGGGCGTGGAAGTCATGGCAGGGGACATCCGGGACGCGGGCGTCTGCCGGCAGGCTTTGGCGGGGGCGGACTTTGTGTTCCACCATGCGGCGGAAGTGTCCGTGCCGCAATCGGTGGAAGACCCGGCGGCATGTGTTGCGGTCAACTTAGGCGGCCTCGTCAATCTGCTGGAAGCGGCCCGCAGCACTGTGCAGCGCTTTGTGTTTGCGTCTTCGTGCGCGGTATACGGGAACATTCCGGGCGCGGAGAAGTCGGAAACATCGCCGACCGACCCGCTTTCGCCGTATGCGTCTTCCAAGCTGGCCGGCGAGTTTCTGTGCCGCAATTATTTTCACCTGCACGATCTCCAGACCGTCTGCCTGCGCTACTTCAATGTGTACGGCCCGAACCAAGACCCGAACGGCGCGTATGCCGCCGTTGTCCCGAAGTTCATTACGGCAATTCTCCAAAGCGAAAAGCCGGTCGTGTACGGCGACGGCGAGCAGTCGCGGGACTTTGTGTTTGTTCACGACGTCGTTCAAGCCAATCTGTGCGCGGCGCTGGCCCCGCCGGACGCTGCCGGGAAGTCGTTTAATATCGGCAGCGGGCAAAGCGCGTCGCTGAACCAGATATTAAGCAAGCTGGCGCAGATGCAGGACTGTGTCTTTGCCCTGGACCGGCAGCCGGCGCGTCCGGGGGACATCAAAAACTCCCGCGCGGACATCACGGCGGCGGCAAAGCTGCTGGGTTTTTCGCCTTCCGTGACTTTGGACGATGGGTTGGCACGAACTTTGCATTGGTATCAGTCAGAGAAAACTAAATTCGCGACTACGAACATATAAGGAGCTGGATTACAGATGAACATTTGCGTTATTGGAACAGGGTATGTCGGTCTGGTGACCGGCGTTGTCTTCGCCGACATGGGCAACGATGTTGTTTGTGTGGACAAGATCGCGTCCAAGATTGACGGCCTCAACCAAGGCATCATGCCGATCTACGAGCCGGGCCTGGAAGAAATGGTCGCCCGCAACGTCGGCGACGGCCGCTTAGAGTTCACCACCGATCTGGAAAGCGCCGTGCAGAAGGCCGAAATCGTCTTTATCGCTGTCGGCACTCCTCCCCGCGAAGACGGCTCCACGAACCTGGATTATGTCGAAGACGCCGCCAAAGGCGTCGCCCGTGCGCTGAACCGCTACAAAGTCATCGTCAACAAAAGCACCGTTCCCGTCGGCACGGGAGATTTCGTGCGGGAAGTCATTGAAACCAACAAGCGCCGCGCGGTAGACTTTGACGTTGTCTCAAACCCCGAATTCCTGCGCGAAGGCTCGGCCATCACCGACACGCTTGTCCCGGATCGCATTGTCATCGGCGCACCGTCCAAAATCGTCGCCATGCGGCTTTTGGAGCTGTACGCCCCGCTGGAGCGCCCGATGATCGTTGTGGATGTCGCCTCCGCCGAGATGATCAAGTATGCGTCCAATGCGTTCCTGGCGACCAAGATTTCGTTCGCCAACGCCATCGCTAACATCTGCGAGGAAGCCGGCGCGGATGTCACCCAGGTCGTCAAAGGCATGGGGCTAGACGCCCGCATCGGCCAGGCGTTCCTAAACGCCGGCCTCGGCTACGGCGGCTCGTGCTTCCCGAAGGACACCCGCTCCCTGCTGCACACGGCGCAAAGCTACGGCTGCGAGTTCCCCCTGCTTGCCGCGACCATTGAAACCAACGAGCAGCAGCCGAAGCGCTTTATCCAGAAAATCCACGACGCGCTGGGCGGTGATGACCTCAAAGGCAAGACCGTCGGCATTCTGGGGCTGGCCTTCAAGGCGAACACCGACGATATGCGCGAAGCCAAGTCCCTGGACGTGATCGCCGACCTGCTGGCGTCCGGCGCCACCGTCAAAGCCTACGACCCAATTGCGATGGAAAACACCAAGCCCGAGTTTCCGCAAATCACCTACGGCGCGAATGCGTATGAAGTCGCCGCCGACGCCGACGCGCTGGTGATCGTGACCGAGTGGAACGAGTTCAAAAACCTGAACTTTGAGCGCATTTCCGGCCTGATGCAGCGCCCGCTGATTTTGGACGGGCGCAACCTCTACGACCCGGAGCGCCTGCGCCGGCTCGGCTTTGAGTATCACAGCATCGGGCGCATGTCCGCCAAGCCGTCGGTCAAGCCGATGTCGGTGTCGGCAAACCATCAATTCTCCGAACAGGAAGCAGCCCTGGCCTAATGATTGCTCCTCAG
>CAXTRL010000111.1:504-10184 GCA_964246575.1 uncultured Armatimonadales bacterium | reverse complement strand
ACCCGCAGGACCCACGCTCGCACCTGGGCACGGGATTGGAAGCGTCTGCCTGGGTGCGGGAGTATCAAGGGCATAAGTTCCTGGTCACGATAGACATGTACACCACTTACCTAGTGATCTCGCGCTTCAACGCCGCCACGGATGGCGAGTGCGCCATCCCCTCAACGACGTTCGCGAAAAGCTATCAGAAGCCTGATGGAACAGGCTGGCCGGAGAACCAGCCGAGCAGTGGCGAGTGGATATGGCGGGACATGAACGGCAACGGAGCGTTTGACGCCGGCGAGTTCACGCAGCCGGCGGGTCAGGGCAACGCGCCGAGCCTGTGGGGATGGTGGGTAGACAGCAGCATGAGTGTATGGGAAGCGACACAGGGCGGCGGCATTCGCCGCTTCGCCTGCCAGGGCCTGGACCCTCACGGCAACCCAATCTACGACTACGCCCACATGACGACAAGCGCGATGCCGCCCCAGTTCAATGATCTGGAGCGCATCGAGTACTACCCGGCGACCGACACGATGTACTTGTCCGGTTACAGTTCTTCCTTTCCCATGCCCAGCGGCGAATGGGGCGGCGTCGGCCGGGTCATCTGCCGGTACGACCAGTGGAGCACGAATCCGACCCTTCACGCCGGATATCCGATTGTTCCACCCTACAATCCGGACAAGAGCAGCAATATGGCGAACTACCATGAAATCGTCTCACTGTCGCTGGCGGGTCAATACCTGTTCCTCTCTTACAGCACGCAGAACCAGATACTGATCTACAACACTGGTACCGGGGGTCAAGTCGGCACCCTCGTTCCCGGCGCATCGGTGGGCGGGACCGGCATGGCGGGCGGCCCGAATGTCCTCGGCTGGACGGACATCCGCTATGGGGTGCGGGCCTGCCAGCGAGCGAACGGCGAGTACGAGATCTTCAGCGAGGACGATTGGCTGGGCAAGATCGTCCTGTACCGCTGGACGCCATCTGCCCCAACGGCTAAATCCTCCCCGGCCAAGCACACGCGCAAACGCCCGGAACGGGCTGCAAAGCTCCTTCGTTGATCCTGCCTTACAAAGTGATAACCGGGCTGAAAGACAGCAAGATCCGGTACGGTGGGCAGCGGGTCGCGCTGGGGGCGCCCGCGTCCATCGCCTCGCACGGGCGGCACGGGCAGAAGCGGTCCTAATAGCTGCCACTGGGGTTTGGTTTAACTACGGGGTTTGGTTTAACTACCATGATCTTAACTATGTTGATTAGTAAGAAGAGAAAAATTGGCATTCGTATGGCATCTGGCGCTTTTTTAGTTTTGGCCTTGCTGATCTCCACAGGAAGTTTAACCGCTTTGGCACACGCGGCCTCCCCTGCACCCACCTCAACTTCTTTGCATGTGCCTTATGCCGGTGTTGTTCCGCAAATAAATGGCGCTCCAGACGATCCGGCATGGAAGTATGCGGCATCTACCGCCGACATGACCGTTTCTCTTGGGCCAGCCGCTCAAGGACTAACGGCGCTTCCTACCCGAGCGTATCTTCTTTGGGATGCAAAGAACCTTTATATTCGCTTCGTGTGCCTCGGCGGCAGTATTCAGTCGCCTTACAAGAAGCACGACGACCCGTTGTATCATGCAGACGCCGTCGAGGTTTTCATTGATCCCAAAGGGGATGGCCGCGAATGGGTTGAGTTAGAAGTCAGCCCGCACAATGTCGTTTTTGACCAGCTTGCTGTTTTAACGGCGGAGCCGGAGTATGATGCGGGCGGCGTCTTAACTCATCAGGTTCTGGACCGTGACTGGTGGACCGACCTGTCATGGAACTTGGATGGCCTGCGGACTGCGGCAGGACGCCTCCAATCCAAAGGGAACGCAGGATGGATTGTGGACCTGGCCGTGCCGGCGTTCCCCCTGCTGCGGCGCTTGGGCGTCAAGTCGTTCAGCCCGATGAAGCTGCGCGTAAACCTTCTCCGTTATGAGACGATGGCCGCCAAGGGGAAGCCTGTGTTCATTCCCATGAACTGGGCGCCGGTGATGTTTGGCTGTCCGCACATCTCGCCGGACGCGATGGGTACGCTGGTGCTTGACCCCCGTGAGATTAGAACCTCTCTCAAAATGCGAAGAAAGACCCCTAACCCCCAATATTGGGGGCATTTTAAGAGACATTCTAAAGATATGTAAGGAGACGCGATGACAGCAAAAACCGTCGGTAGCAATTCCGTCCGATTGGTCGGCGATCCAGGGCCTTTTGGGGTAGCATTCACCAGCAGAAGTGTTTGCGAAGGCGTGGAGATCGTTCAATTGGATTTGCATGCGGCTGAGGCGACAAGGCCCGGCAAACTGGAACTGGTGTTCGACACACCCTGTGTCGATATTTATGCGCCCTGGGCGCCGCTTCTCAACCGTCATCGCGCCCTGCCGCCGGATTGGACCACGCCGTACAGCAGCTCGGCGGCGAAGGGAGCGCCTGTCGTTTGTCTTTTCTCAGGCAGCGGCATGAACCGGGTGACCCTGGCACTGTCGGATGCGCTCCGGCCGGCCCGAATGCGTGCCAACATCTCAGAGGAAACCGGTTCCGTCGAATGCGGAGCGGTCATCTTTGAGAATGAGGTCAACAAATATGCCGAATACAGTGTTTCGCTCCGTATCGACAGGCGCGGCGTTCCATATTACCAATCGCTGAACGAAGTACGCCTCTGGTGGGAGCAGCAGCCAGGATATAAGCCCGCTGCTGTTCCCGCGCTTGCGTGCTGCCCCATGTATTCCACTTGGTATAGCTTTCATCAGGAAGTCGATGCGGAAAAGATCGAAAAGCAGTGTCGTCTCGCCAAAGATCTCGGCTACGAGGCCGTCATCGTCGACGACGGGTGGCAGTGCGCCGACATCAACCGGGGATATGCCTTTTGCGGGGATTGGGAAGTCTACAAACCGAAGATTCCCGATATGGCAGGGCACGTCCGGCGCGTCCACGACTTGGGGATGAAGTACATCCTCTGGTATTCCGTGCCGTTCGTTGGGCGAGAAACGGCGGCGGGACGCCGCTTCGAACAGCGGACGCTGCGGCCCAGCCTCGTAAATCCGGCATGGGCCGTCCTTGATCCGCGATACCCAGAGGTGCGCGAGTACTTGATCGGCATCTACGAGGCCGCCGTGCGCGATTGGGATTTAGACGGACTCAAGCTTGATTTCGTCGACGCCTTCGATGCCGCAGCCGATCCGCCGGAGCATTTAAGCGAGACCGATTACAAGTCGGTGCCGGAGGCTGTGGATCGGATGCTGACGGATGTGATCCAGAGGCTTCGGACTTTCAAGCCGGACATCTGCATTGAGTTTCGGCAGCCGTACATCGGGCCGCTCATGCGTAAATATGGGAATATGTTTCGCAGCGGAGACTGTCCGGTGGATGTCGTGCAAAACAGGGTCAATACCGTCGATATCCGTCTGCTGTGCGGAAACACGGCGGCACACACGGACATGGTCATGTGGCATAAGGACGAGCCGGTGGAAAGTGCGGCCTTGCAGCTGCTCAACGGGCTATTTGCGGTGCCTCAGCTTTCTATCCGAATTGACACTCTGCCGCACGACCACCGGGAGATGATCCGGTTCTGGCTCCGCTTTTTTCAAGATCATCGTGATCTTCTCCTTCATGCCATGATCGAGCCGCTGCACCCGGAAATGCTTTATCCTCAAGTGGGCGTCCGCAATGACACACACATGATAATCGCCTGCTACGGCCCGAATGTTGTTACTCTCGATCAGGACGTTCCAGGGCAGCTTGTTGTCGTCAACGGCACAAGAACGGCGGGTCTTCTGCTCACAGGTTTTCCGCCGGAGGCGGCATTTGATGCTGAGGTCAAAGATTGCCGAGGGATTTTCCAGGAGGCATACCGAGTCCGAACGTCGAATGACCCCATTTATTTGAACGTCCCTCCGGCAGGTTTAGCATATATCATTCAACAAGCTGAGCATATAGATAAGTAGTTGTTCTGAATTAAGTTGGGTTATCTTCAAGGCTTTTCGCGTGCCATCATTCACTCGCGCACCTCAATCTGCACTCCTGCGCGACATTCGCCGAGTTGCCCATCGACTATCTTCATCGCCGTGCGGCTTACGATGTCAAGCAGTGAAACTTATTATGATTGAAATTCGGTTTAGCAATGGATTGACCTTAACGCTCTGCAACCAAAACAGATATTTCACCGGGATTAGTGCGGTGCGTGCCGGCAACACACCTTTGCGGAGTGAGCAGCACCCGGCATTTGTCGAAATCTGGACGCCTGACGGGGTGGCGTTAACCGACTTCCAGATCGTGCGGCAGGAGATCGCTCCCGACCGGGTCGAGATCACGCTGGAAGCCGCAGCCGCGCCGGGCCGGCTGATGGAATGGATGCTGCACGAGGCTCGGCCGCGCCTCCGCACCGCCGAGTTTACTTCGGAAGTCCGGCCAGCACCCGGCACGACGCTGCGGCTCGTAATTATGCCCGTGCAGCGCAGCATCCGTGGACAAAGCGCTGCCGGGTTTGTCTATCAGTATCATTATAACAGTTTTGAATACCCGGTATACAAGATACTAGACAGGGCCACTTGGGAGATCGGCGGCACGTCTCTCGGCAACACGTTCTGGCTCCGCAACAGCTTCGCGCCTTCAATTTTTTCGATCACGAGCGCCGAGCAGTCGTACTCGACTGAGTGGTATCTGGCGTCAGCGTCCAATCCAAACGTCTTCCAATTTTTGCCCTGGCAGACGGCGCTGGAAGGGTTCACCCTGACGGCTCATGCTGAGGGGACGCTGATTACCTGGGCCACGGAAGTCAGCCATGTCCGGTC
Organism: uncultured Armatimonadales bacterium; assembly: GCA_964246575.1. GTDB lineage: Bacteria > Armatimonadota > Armatimonadia > Armatimonadales > Capsulimonadaceae > JANXMY01. The sequence goes on along the minus strand of CAXTRL010000111.1, from coordinate 5,386 downwards.
GTTCTTCGAGATGCCGGCCGGCTCCGGCGCGATGCGGCACTGGCATGAGCACTGCGGCGATCTCAGCAGTGATTTTTCGACAGCGCCCATGGAAGTTCTGTGGGTGCCGGGCGGGCTGGACCGTGTGGGCCAGCTCAATCTTTACGAATCCGTCCGCGATCTTGTGTACGGCACGCTGCATTCGCAGATTGGGATGCGCCGGGAGCGTGCCGCGTCCTACGGCGTGATCGAAGAATGGGGCGTGCCGGACATGGAGCGTTACCGGACGCTGGGGCTGCCGTGCCTGCGCGACGCAGGGATTAAGACCGTGTTTCTGCCGAACGAGTTCCAAAACAACATGAACGTCTACGGCGTTTCCAATATGTGCTGCACGGTGGACTACAAAGTGGCGGAAACGGTCGGCGAAGACAATCTGGCTGCGTTTTGCCGGGACGCGCAGGCGTCCGGCATGACCGTTGAGATGTGGGGCAATACCGCACTGTCCACGCTGACTTATATCTTTGCGATGCGCGACCACGACCCGCAGCGGATCAACTTTCTGCCGGAAGAAGGCTCTATCGTCGAAGTGCTGCGCCGTGCCCAAGACCCCTGGGTCCGCAATGCCTTTGGCGCTCTTGAAGCTGACCATTACACGCCGGTCTTCGCCCAGTTGAATCTGCGCGACCCAGCCATCCGCGCCTACTGGATGCAGCAGTGGACCCACGCTCATGATCAAATCGGCTTGGGCCAGATTTTTTTAGACAGCTCGTTCAATATGTCTTCGGACAAGTTTCACTGGATTGCCAGTTCCATGCCTGAAGCCGGCTCCGGCAGCACAGTGGACCAGGCGCATTTGCTGGGAAAAAGCCGCCCGGCAGAAGAGCCGGCGGCGATGATTCTGTCTCAATACCAAGCACATTTGGAGCTGATAGTTGAGATGCAGCATGTCGGCTACACCTACTGCGGCGAGGACACCGGCGTTTTCGGCCTGCACCGGAGCGGTCCGGGGATTGCCGCTCGTCTGGACAATCTGGCGCTTTGGTCGGAGAGCCTGGCGCTTTTCGACGTGCCGGCAATCCTGTCTGCGGACGGTGATCCTGACGCGGTCTATTTTGCCGGCCTTGCGTACCGGATGGTTTGGCAGATTCACTGGGACATCCAGCGCAATGAACTTTCTTTTCACGGCGGTGCCCGTCGAGGAGAATACGATGCGCCGACTCCGTGGCACCTTTCTTTCATTAAAGCCTATAATGCTGTTGTCGGCGCGATGGACAGCCGGACAATTCTCAGCGGCGAGAGCGGCGTTCTGTATGCCGATGCTGCCGGACTGCCGCGAGTGCTCTGGGCATTCGAGCCTCTTATGATTTCCCTGCCCCGAGGAATGATCGTTCAGGATGTCCTGACAGGGGAAAAGACCATGTCTGCCGGAGCCTTCGCCGCTTCTGCTCGCTGTGTTTACGCGATTCTAAACCCGCTTTGCGAAGCGCTTCTAGAGTTAAGCTGACGCCGTTTTCGCCGGCATCGAACGTGTGGTTGTTCGCGGGGGAAACAACGCCGATCCCGGCCGCCCTTAAGTAGCTTGCAGCAGAAGGAGCAGCAACAAGCAGCGGATTCCATCGCTGCTGTTGACTGCGGACGGGAGCAAGAACGCACACAAGATTGCAAAACGCAACATCGGCGGCCCGGCTCTGGGGCGTCAGCCGTTGCAGCGGCGTTTGATGCCGCTGCAGCTCAGAAACAGCGCCTCAGCCCAGCATCACATCGCCCGCGATAAACACAGCGACTCCCTGCGCCGCTGCGACTGAAGACGCCGCACAAACAAGAAAAACTTCCACGCAGAAGCTTATGCAAAGTAAAAAGTGTCTGCCAAAGTGTCTGCGGCTGCAAAACCGGTGCAGCACAGAGATTTGCAGCCGCTGGAGCGTTCTATGGTTGCTTGGCATATGAACATCCGTATTCACCAGAAGGAGTGTGAGTTCCTGCTTCTTTTTGAAGCAGGCCCGTTTGGAAAGAAGCGGCCTGTTGGCGAGGGGTGAGTACATGCCGGGATTGCAACTCCGGTTTGGCGGGAAACTTGTTACCTCGGGTGGCTCACTCAAAAGCTGGGCTGGTGTAACCACAGATGCAGCTTTTGGTCTTCGCAGCATGGAGCAAGGTGAGTCAGTGGAATAGGTTTTGTGGCTGGCATCCAGGGGGGAGGTATATGGCGGGGCTGCCGCTTACGAAAGCAGGCTGCACCTACGAAAGCAGGCTGGACGAAAGGAAGCTGCTTTCGCGGGCGTGTTGCTTTTATGCTATTTTGTCAGCAACTCTACTCTGGGGGTGTCCGGCTCAGGAGCGGCGAGTTTCGTATAAATGTGTTTTCAAGTCCACGGGCGTAAAACGCTCCCCAAAAGGACGGCTCGCGTTGTGGAAGATTGGACATTCGCCACGGCCCAAAAGCAGGCAGCCGTCGCCCTGGAGGCTGCGGCGCAGGCGGGCCAGCACTTGCGCTTGGGCCTCCGGGCGGAAGTACATCAGCGTGTTACGGCAGACGATCAGGTCAAACTTTCCCGGCGGCTGGTCCCGGAGCAGGTTCTGCCGGCGGAAGCGCACGGCACGCCGCAATTCGCCCTGCACCTGCCAGCCGCCATTTATAGGCACAAAGTACCGCTCCCACAAAGGCAGCGGGACGGCGTCCATTGCCCGATCAGAATAGACTCCGCGCTCCCCGCAAGCCAGCGCTTCCGGGTCCACGTCTGTTGCGACGATCTCCACGCGCCCATCCAGCCCCTCCGGGCCGAGGGCCTCCGCCAGCAGCACCGCGAGCGAATACGCTTCCTCTCCGGTAGCGCACCCCGCGCTCCAAACGCGGATTGGGCCGCCCGGCCCTTTGCGGGCAAGCAAATGGGGAAGCACTTGGGTGCGAAGGACCTCCCAAACGGATCGGTCGCGGAAAAAGCCGGTCACGTTGATCCAGAGGGTCTCACACAGGGCAGCGCCCTCAGCGGGGCAATGCCGCAGAAACTCCGTGTACGCGCCTACGTCGGTGACGCCCACCCGGCGCAGCCGCGCGGCAACGCGGCGCTCTAGGCTCGGGCGCTGGTAGTCGGCGAAGTCGAAGCCGCCCGCCCGCAGGCAGTCCAAGACACGCTCAAGGGCGTCCGGCGCGACGCCCTCGGGAGCAATATCCAGCGCGGGAGCATTCCGAAAAGCGGAAGCACTCCAAGAAGTGGGGCTGACGCCGGCTGTCATCATCGGGGTCATGGTCCTCTATCGCCGCCGGACGCCGGAACGCTCATGGGAGCAGGCGAGCGCGGCGAAGTTTAGTGTCAAAAGTATGACATGAGGAGCAAAGGCGAATGTAGTGGGGATTACCTAGCGTTCTGCCGGGGAATCCCCGACAGCACAGAGCAAGGCTGTTAGCGGTCACTGAGCCAGCCGCAGGCGGCGGCATGGCGGACCAGGGCGGCGCGGCTGGTGAGATTTAGCTTTTCCATCGCCCGCGCCCGGTAGCTTTCCGCCGTCTTGACGCTCAAGTCCAGGCGCTCGGCGACCTCGCGGTTGGTATGTCCCAACGCGACCAGGCGGATGACGGCCTCCTCGCGCGTGGAAAGCGGCTGGCCGGCGGCCTCGCCGCGCAGGGCCGAGCGCCCGACAAAGGCTGTGGTCAGACGCGACGCAACGGCGGGGTCCAGGTATGTGCCGCCGGAAGCGACATGGCGCAGTGCCTGGATCAGTTCCTGCGGGGCGGAGCGCTTCAAGACATAACCCGATGCGCCGGCTTCAAGCAAGGCACGCAGGTAGGCCACATCCTCGTGCATGGAAAGGGCCAGCACTTTGATGCCGGGACAGCTTTCGCGAAGGCGCATGGTTGCCTGGGTGCCGCTCAGGAGCGGCATCGAGACGTCCATCACGACGACATCGGGCGTGCAGTCGCCGGCGGCCCGCACGGCGGCTTCACCGTCCTCGGCTTCTCCAATGACTTCCATGTCCGGCTGGGCGCTGATCAGCGCCTTGAGGCCCTCCCGGATAAAGCCGTGGTCATCGGCCAGCAGGATGCGAAGCTTACAAAGATCTTTAGACGGGACTTCAGACATCGCCATTCTTTTCTTCTAAAATTAACGGAATGCGGACAAAAAGCGTTGCTCCTTCGCCGGGCGAGGACTCCGCTTCCAGCGTGCCGCCCAGCAGCGTCGCCCGCTCCCGCATCCCGCGCAGACCCAGCCGTTCCGAGTGCATCACCGCTTCCGGGTCGAAGCCGGGGCCGTTGTCCTCGATCACAAGCTGCACCTGTCCGGCGCGGCGCTCCAGCAGCACACTCACCCGGTCGGCCCCGGCAGCGTGCCGCGCCACGTTGGCCAGCGCTTCCTGTGCGATGCGGTACAGTGCGGTTTCCACGTCGGGGGGCATCCGCTTTCCTTCCCCAGTGTGAAGTTCCGCCGCGATGCCCTGCCGTTCTCCCCATTCGCGCACAAAGGTCGAAAGCGCCGCCGGCAGGCCCATGTCGTCGAGGGCGGGCGGGCGCAGGTCCCAGGCAAGGCGGTGGACTTCCTGGCTCAGCCCGAACGCCGCTTCCCGCAGCTTGGCCGCCTGTGCCGCCGGCTCGGTCCCGCCGGGCAGGCCCGCTTCCAGCGCACTCGCTCCCAGCAGAAAGCCTGCAATGTGCTGGCCGAACTGGTCGTGCAGCTCGCGCGAAAGGCGCGTCCGCTCCGCTTCCTGCACCCCGACAAGCTGGCGCAGCAAGTCTTCCACCTGGGCCGTGCGTTCCGTCACCCGCCCTTCCAGCGTCTCGTTGGAATGCGCCAAAGCGGCGTTGGCTTCGCGCAGCGCTTCTTCGGCGCGGGCGCGTTCCAAGGCTTCATTATAACGTGAGAGGATAATAGCGGCAGCCTGCGTGACAGCATCGGCAACGGCAAATTCC
>CAXTRL010000111.1:0-494 GCA_964246575.1 uncultured Armatimonadales bacterium | reverse complement strand
CCTGTGCCGTCGCATCATGGACGCCAGGAAAGTACAAAGCAAAACTGCCGATGGCCTTACCTTCGCGCGTCAGTATTGGGTAGGAGTTGCTGGAGCGAAAACCATGCGCTGCCGCCAGAGGGAGATACGGCTGCCAGAGCGGGTCTTGGAGAACATCCCGCGTGAGCGCAGGCTGCCCTGTCGCGATGGCATACCCGCTGCAAAACGACTCTTCCCCAACAGGAAATCCGTCCACCGGCGCTGTGTAAGTTTCGGGCATGTCCCCTGCATCCGCAATCGCATGTAAGCTGGCGCCATCCGGGTAAGCAAGATAAAAGGCAGTACCCACGTCGCTTCCTAGTTGCTGCTTGACAATACCTATCAGCGTGTTCAGCGAGCTTGCCAGCGGCTCGCCATTGATTGCCGACTGAAATGCTTCTTTCTGGATACGGGTGCGCTCTTCACTCTCACGCAGCGCTGCTTCGGCGCGGGCACGCTCCACGGCGGCCCAGGTG
>CAXTRL010000110.1:4786-10259 GCA_964246575.1 uncultured Armatimonadales bacterium | reverse complement strand
AAGTTTATTTCTATGCCTAAACTGGGAACTCTCACCTGCCGAAGATAGTCACAATGATAGCAGGGAAAAAACAGCGCAAAAACGGTAAAACTTGAAAAAAGATGAAACTTGTGTGGTACTCTTTCTTCTAAGCTTATAACTGCCCTTGCGCTTTGAGGTTATTGTCTGAAATGAACACTGTCTTTTCCGGTCCACATTCTTTTTCTTTTGACGCCCAGGCGTCCGACGCCATGTCCATTATCCCGCATACGGTGCGCGAGTTCGGTGTGGAAGCCCGCAAAGAAGGCCGCGCCTGGGAAGCGGCCTTTAATGGGCCGATCCAGTCCTGGCTTGATTTGGAAACCGAACAAACGACTTACGGCGTCACCGTGCGCTTGTCGCGGCTTAAAGATCCGGTGACGCGCGAGCTGTTTTCTACCAATCTGCTGTTTTACTTTGCCGGGTCCGAGATGCACGGCATCCACAACGTCTATGAAATGGCCCGGCGGTTTCCGTTTACCCGCATTCGCGGCCCGCGCACCCCGGTCCCGGTCTGCCCAGCCCGTGCCGGACGGCTCTGGTATGACGCAAACCCGGAAGGCGTCATCATGGAAGATGTGCGGCTGTCTCCCACGACGCTGCCGGAAGGCGGCTTTGGGTTCTTTGTGACCGGCCAGGGCTACCGGGGTAAGGTCGTGCTGCCTGATGGAAATTTTATCCACGATGTCGGCGTTTACGGCGGTTACTTGAACCCGCAGGAGCGCCCGGCGCAGCTTGAATTGCAGCACCTTTTCGGCGGCATTGAATTCGGCGCAATGAACGACGACCGGCTCCTCACCGAGCTTGGCGAGGGCATCTGGGTCCGAGGCATTGCCGAGTCGGAGTCGGGCCGCCCGCATATTGAGTCGTATAAAAACTCGGTGAAGCTGCCGAGCCTAGACGGCGGGACTCTGATTGGCGCACGCTCCATGAGCCAGACCAAGCAGATCGCCTACTTTGAGAGCCGGTCCCAGGACGGCCTGAGCGGGTTCCGGCTGGGCGGCGTGATTGATGGCCTGCACCGGGCGCTGGGCGAGCAGATTTGGGAGCGTGTCCACCGGGTCGGCCTCGGCAGCAATTTTGTTCCCTGCCGGGAAATGGGCGGCTTTATCGGCCTGATTCATGTCGTTCTGGAAAAAAACAACCCGGCCTTCCCGGACACGCTTGACCCGGCGCATCCGGGCATTGAAGAGCAGTATGAAGGCTGGATGGTCTGGCTGACCCTGGATGATAACGGCGTACCAAGCATCAAAGCCTGCGTCCGGGCCATCACGCCCGACGATGTTCCGTCGGCTTACTGCGGCCGGGGCGAGCTGTTTGACACCAAGCGCGTCGCGTTTCCGATTTCCCTGTACCGCACCGGCGACACGCTTCAAGTCGGCTACGGCTGGGGCGACCGGGCGCTGTTCCAGGCCGAGTTTGACTACCACACCGTCATTGATCAACTGTTTCGCCGCAGTTTAAGCTAAGCAAGTTCTGAAAAAGCCCCGGCATCAGTGATGCCGGGGCTTTTGTTTTCGCTTTAGTGGTGCATCATGGTACCGGGCATCATGGTGTGATGGGTCATCATGCTGCCTCCCATAGCGCGGCCTCCGCCGGCGGCGTGGTAGCCTGCGGCCTGAGCGGCGGCGGCGCTGCGGAAGTAGACGCGGTTTTGCGGCGCGGGCAGGGCGGTTCGATCGCCGGCCATGTGGTAGACATGGCTGTTCCTATTGCCGATAATTGAGCCGCCCATCATGCCAGCCCCGCCCATCATTCCTGGGCGACCCGTCATACCTGAGTGGCCCATCATGCCGGGCCGGGTGCCGAAGCTGCCCATCGGGTGCATTGCGGACCCATTGCTTTGGTAAATGCCGGGCTTGGGCTTTGGGTGGAACAGGCGGCTGAGCAGGCCCGGCTTCTTCGGCGCGGGGTACTGAGTGGAAGTCTGGGCGAAGGCTGCGTTTCCCAGCGAAACAAGTGCCGCGAATGCAGCGGCGGTTCTGACGACGTTGTTCATAAGAGTCTCCTTGACGATTTCGAGTGTCTTTCAGTCTTTCAAGCGACTGCGCGAGGCTAAAAGTTCCGGCGAGGTTTAACGGCAAGATAAGATGCTGTATGGAAAGTTTTTCCTGCCCTGAACGGCAGGGCTTTAATAGTGCAAGCTCCCGCCTGCGCGAGCGAGGATTATTCGCGCAGTGTTTCTTCTGCCCGCGCAGGCGGGGATTTGCTTTGCCAAAGCACGGGGGTTCAGCCCCGTGTTTGATGTCTTTACAGCTTCTAAAGCCCGGCGTTTTCGGAAATCTCGCCGGCGAACCCGGCCCAGTCCCGGTCTTCGCGGCCTTTGGCGACCATCGCCGTCAGCCGGTCATGGACTAGGCTTGCCAGCGGCATGGGAACCGCGCTGGTTTGCGCTTCCTGCAAAATGAGGCCGAAGTCTTTGCGGATCAGCGACGGCAGCGCCCCAATCGGCTGGTAATGTTCTTCCGAAATCAGCTTGCCGTAGTTCTTGTACACCGGGCAGTTGAACAGCGTTTCCGAAAAGAAGTCGTAAACGGCGGTGCGCGGAATGCCGTTCTTTTGAGCCAGCGTGAACGCTTCTCCCATCGCTTCAATCGCCGCGCCCAGCATGAAGTTTCCCGCAAGCTTGACGACGTTCGCCGATCCGGGATCATCGCCGAAATCATAAATGCCTTGACCCATCGCCTCTAAAAGCGGCTGAACGCGAGTCTTAGCTTCGGTTGGGCCGGACGCGGCAATCCACAGCTTCTGCGCGGCGGCGGCATCCGGCTTGCCGAACACCGGTGCGGCGACGTAATAGGAATGCCGCTGGTTGTGCAGCGCGGCCAGATGGCGCGACGTTTCCGGGGTAATGGTACTCATGGAGACGTGGATGCCGCCGACCCCCAGCGTTTCGCCAAAGCCGCTGTCGCCAAACGCCACCGCCTGCACCGCCGCATCATTGGTCAGCATGGAAACGACAATCCCGCCTTCGTCCGTCGCTTCCGCGATGGAATAAACTTGAGTTGCGCCGAGCACCACCAGCGGCTCGGCCCGGTGCGGCGTCCGGTTGTAAACTTTCAGCGCAAAGCCCGCTTTGAGCAGGTTCGCGGCCATCGCCGTTCCCATGCCCCCAAGCCCGATAAATCCAATTGTCTCACTCATGCGTATTCTCCTTGCTGTGACAAGGAGTTGTATACCCAAGAACCTACCCCGTCACAAGTACGACCCTCCCGGAGCGGGAAGGTAGAAAGTTTGGCAAGTCACAGAGTTTGGCAAGTCACAGACTGTCAACGCTGCCTTCTCGTCATTGCTCTTCACCTTCCCGCTCCGGGAGGGTCGTCACTTGTGACGGGGTAGGTTCCGAATGCGCCACTTCTTAATTTGGGAACGTGCGGTAACCGGCGTGGCCGGAGGCAAGGAAGTACAAAGACCAAAGGCCCGACACACCGTAGTCGCCCAGCACCAGGCCGATAAAGAACGGCAAAGCCGCACGGTATCCCTTGACGCCGCCGTAGCGCAGGATAAGTGACTTGAAAAGCCAGCCGAGCAGCACGGGACACCAGATCCAGCTCATCGTGTCCGTGCAGCCGACGGCGTAGCCGATAGGGTGCAGCGGCCACCAAATAAAGCGGGTTCGCAGAAAGCCGAGCAAAATCACGACCGCAAGGCCGACGGCGGACGCGCTGATGCGCCCGCGGTCTAAGGGATGGGCGGTGTTCAGCCAGCCTTGCAGCTCGTCAAAGCTGAAGTGGCCTTGATCGGTCCGCCACCGATCTAAGCTGGCATTGCCCGCGCCGAAGTGGTAGTACAGGGCCAGACACGAGACCCAAGCCGCAAGCGTCGCAACTAAAATTGCGGCAAAGATGGCAATCGTGAGATGGCGCGGGTTCATCGGGCGCGGCGTGGCTGAGTCGGCAATTTTCATTGCCTCCGTTTCGGCAGGCTGGCTTAAGCAGCGCCAGTCGGAATCAAACCAGCGGGTAAACGAGAACGCGGTCAGCTCACGCGGCGTAAAAGCGTCCGTGCCGCCGAAGTTGACCATCGTGCCGTGCGAAAGTCCGAACGGGGCAAAGCCCCAAGGCAGGCCCGCTTCCGCCCGGATGCGCGTAAACGCCAGCGCCATCAGCAGCAACAGGCTCCAGAAGATCAGGGCTACAAACAGCGACAATCCGAGCGCCACGGTGAAGCTGACCAGCAACGCCGCCGACACAAATAGGCCGATGTAGGCAAAGCGGTACGACATCGGCTCGGCGGAGTCGTCTACCGAGTCATCCCCGCGAAACGCCTTGCGCCAAGCTTCAGCAAGCTGGGGGCGGGCAAGCAGCAGCGAAAACAGCGCCAGGCCGAGAAACGCGCCGACGCCCTGTTCGGCGATATACGGCATGTGCGCCAAACTTGGCCCCGCACCGGGGTCGCGGAACCCAAATGCCGTCGCGCCGACGTTTTCCAGCTTGGTCAGCAGGTAGAAAAACCAGCAGGAAAACGAAACATCCAGAGACAGCAGGTACGACAGCCCGATCACCAGCGGATAAAACGCCATTGGGGTATAGCCGATGGCGTTCCAGGGCGAAGTCGTAATGTTGGTTTCCAGTTGCAGGCTGTATTCGGGCTTGATGGGGATGTAGGGGAATGTCGGGATCATCGTGAAATGGATCGCCGCCATGCTTTCCAGCACGACCGGCAGGCCGACGCCCAGCCACAAAAGCCGGTTCCGCCACAAGGGCGTGCTGCCGCCGTCCCGCGTGATTTCCAGCGGAATGATGACGATGGGAAAGATAAGCCGCTCCCGGTCCACCCACTGCTTCCGCAGAAGCGCAGCGATGCAGTAAAAACAAAACAGCAGGGTGAAGATAAAGCCGGTCCAAATCGCAATCGGCTGCGCCCAGCCGAGCAGGGTTTCCGGCGCGAAAAACGTCGTCCGGCCCGCGTAGTAGCCCGGCACGACCGACGGGTCCGGGACCGCCCAGCGCGGCACGAAATGCGCCCAGCTATCCCATTTGTTTTGCGGCGTTTGAAAATGCTTCCAGCCGACAAGCGCCGGGGTCAGAAACTGCATCATGCCGATGCCGCCAATGTATATGGCAATCGTGTTCATGGTGTAGATGAACAAAAGCTCGGCCTGGTTAAGCGCCCATTTTGGATTGAAGCGCTTGACCAACAGGTTCAGACCGACCATGACCAGAAGCGCAAACAGCACGGCCATCGGCAGGGACATGGCGGCCAGGTCCGGCCCCTTCGCAACGATTTCCGTGTATTGCAGCCAAAAGTCCAGCAGCGGGATCAGCAGCAGGCCGATGACCCAGGCCCGCACGGTAATCCCGCTCCAGCGCGGAGGGTTATCCAGAGGAGAAGAAGCAGGAGTTCGCGAGGGTTTTTGCGTCAGCGACATAGAAGTTCCACTATGCGCCCTGTGGCGGCAGGCGCAAGAAAGTAATACTCGCTATGATAACATAACCGGCGCGTATCTGTCAAC
>CAXTRL010000110.1:0-4686 GCA_964246575.1 uncultured Armatimonadales bacterium | reverse complement strand
CTTGGTTTCGCCGGGGCGCAGGTGGAAGAAATTGTCGGACAACTGGGGCAGCGGGCCGTTGTCGGTGCGCCTCAGCCAAACATAGGGCGCGAATCTTTGGGCAGTCAGGGTCAGAACAAATCCGCCATCGTCTTCCGCGATAGTCAGCGCCAGAGCGGGGTTTGCCGTTCTCAAGTCCTTCGGCTCCGCCAGCAGGAGCAGATTGTCAGCGGTAATGCTATCGTCGTCCGCTGCGAACTGCGCGTAGACATACACGTCGCGCTCGCGCCCTACCGCTTCCGCAAGCGAAAATGACGCGACTTCGGCAGCGCTGTTCACGGCGACCTGGGCGGCGTCGGTCTGCTTTTTGAGAACGTCGCCGTCCAGAGTCGCCAGCGTCCACTCAATCTGTCCGGACACCGGCGTCAAAAGATCGCTGATTAAATAGGCGTTCAAAGCCGCGCCGTCCCGGACCAGCGACAGAAGCACGGGGGCGTAGAACTTTTTGGAGGCAAAATACGCTGCCCTCGGCTCGCCCTGCGAATCAATTACCGCCCAGGACTGCACCGGCCAGCAATCGTTGAGCTGCCAAAACAGCGTTCCCCAGCACCGACCCTTGCGCCGCCGGTAATGCTCCACGCCGAATTTCAGGGCTTCGGCTTGATTGCACTGCGTGTAGTAGACTAAATCTTCCAGTGTCAGCGCGTGCGGGAAATGGATTTCAACCATGCCCAAGTAGACGTCGTAACCTTTGCGGGTCTTGTCGTGCCAGCGCACGGCCGGCGAGTCCGGGTACTTGTCGGCGGGGACTAAACACGTCTCCCATGCGCCGAGGCCGCAGGAAGCCGCAAAGCCGAACTCGGAGCAAAAGCGGCTGTCGTTTTCTGTGTAATGCACCCAGTCGCCGCGCCCGTGCCACACGTCCCAATTGTGGCAGTCGCCGTAGTCGTCGGAGTTCGCCATCGGGCCGCCGTAGGGCGAGCCGGGCCAGTAGGGGGTTTCGGGGTTCTCAGCGGCAACGACTTCCGGCAAAACCCTGTGGTACAAGTGATCGCCAATCAGCCGGTCCGGCTTGTGTCCGGTCCAGTCAGCGTCGTGCATCATCTGGTTTTCATTGTTGCCGCACCAGAGCGCCAGCGACGCATGATGCCGCAGGCGCTTGACGGCGGCAGTGGCTTCAATTCGTGCCCTATCGGCGTACTCGCCGGTGTCGGGATAGTAGGAGCAGGCATAGGGGAAATCCTGCCAGACCAAAATGCCCATCTCGTCGCATAAGTTGTAGAAGTCATCGGACTCGTAGAAGCCGCCGCCCCAGACCCGCAGCATATTAAAGCCGGCGTCTCTTGCTTGTTTAATTCGTTCGCGCAGGCGCTTACGGGTAATGCGTGTCGGGAAAACGTCTTCCGGTATCCAGTTCGCGCCTTTGATAAAGAGATCGCTGCCGTTGACCCGAAACTTAAAGCCCTCCCCTTTGCCGTCAGTGTCGGGTTCCCTAATTAGCTCAACCGTTCTCAAGCCAATTCGGCCATGCTTTTTTTCAACTTCCCCATCTGCTGTTTGCAGGGTTAGCCAGAGGCCAAAAAGATATTGCGAGCCTAATCCATTCGGCTGCCAGCGATAACAGTCATCGACCACAAGTATCTGCGTAACTGTCGCCGTTGCGGTATTCGCTGGTACTGTCACGGTTGCTGAACTAGAAACCAGCTTCATTGTCAAAGTCAGTGGCACATCTTCGGAGCCTGGCATACGCTCTACTTCCGCTGTGACTGTCACAAGTGCTTTGCCGTCATCAGTGAACTCAACGGAATGCTGCCAGTCGCCGAGGCGGGCGATGGGGACGGTGACTAGCTCGACGGGCTGCCAAATGCCGCAGCCGCGCAGGACAGGACCCCAGTCCCAGCCATATTGGTACTGCGCTTTCCGCACAAACGCCCGCGGGTTCCAGTTGTCCCAGTGGTAGGGCAGGGTATCGCTGCCGTCCGCGTCCCACTGCGCCTGCCGCTCCCCGCCGATACGCCACGCGGAGCGGAACACGACTTGCAGATGGTTCTCGCCGCCCACTAGCTTATCCATCACGGGAAACTCGTACAAGAGGTGCATGTTGTCGGTGAAGCCAAGCGGTTCGCCGTTCAGCGTGATTTCGGCAACGGTGTCCAGGCCGTGAAACCGCAAAAACGTGGACGCAGTCGGTAGTTCATCTATGGTGAACGTCGTTTCATAGACCCAATCGCTTTGATCCACCCAGGCGACATCGCGCTCGTGTAGGCGATGGAACGGGTCAGGAATGACGCCCGCCCGCATCAAGTCCAGATGCACGCTGCCAGGGACTTCGGCAGGCAGCCACGGAAGCTGATAATGGCCGGGAACGCCTTCGGGCGCATCGTTCATCTCGCGCATCCGCCAGTTTTCGGTCAAAGTTTGCGTGGTGATGTTCATAATAGGTACCCGTGACTTGGACATCGGTCATTATAACACAATCACAGCCGCCTGAAACCCGTGGACCTGCGGAACATTTCCTCGGCCATCTGCCGCAATTTCGCGGCAAAGTTTGCTATAATTAAGCCATGAATGAACAAGAAAAGCAGATTGCGTTTGAGAGCATCGCCCGCGAACTGACAAAAAGCTTCCCGGACGAGTGCGGAGCTGTGACCGCCGAAGCGGTCGCGACTATCCAGGCATGGACGGAGGTTCCTACCGAAATGACTTCGTGCGAGGAACGGGTTCGCGACATGCTTCGTGCCGACAACCTGCTGCAAGCCCCGCAGTCCACGGCCGAGCTGCTGCACCGCGCCGAGCGTGTAGAAGCCTAAAGAAAATTAACAAAAAGAAGATTAAAAAGAGGTTCCGTGGCTATGCCTGATGCGGACTGCCAAAACGCCTGCGCGGAAGCTTACACGGCGCAGGTTTCCCAATGCGCCGATGTTCTGCGGGACAATCTGGTGCTGGCAACAACGAACCAAGAGAAGCAGCTTGCACAGGCCCGCTTTGACCGCTGCATGGCGCTTGCCGCAGAAGTCAAAGCGGCGTGCCTGCAAGCCTGCCAAGAAAACTAGAACGAATGCCGCTTTACGAATATACCTGCACGCATTGTCATAAGCATTACACGGTCCTGGTCGGAATGACCGCCGCCGCCGACTCCAATCTTTGCCCGCACTGCGGCAGCGACCAGGCCGTCAAGCGTGTGACCCGCTTCGCTAAAGGCCGCACCGACGACGCGCTGATGGATGATTTGGCCGATCCCAGCTCCATTGGCGACATGGACGACCCGAAAGCCATGCGCCGCTGGGCCAAAGAAATGGGCAAAGAAATGGGCGAGGATTTGGGAGACGATTTCGACGAGTACATGGACGCCGCCGAAAGCGGCGAAATGGAAGACGAGATGCCGAGGGAATTAGAGTAGGGGCGCTGCTTGCCGCGCCCTCTTTTCTTGCCGCGCCCTCTTTTCCAGTCGTGTTCTTTTCCTGTTCTCCATTATTGGGGGCTAGGGGGGTCTTTCTAAAGCCCGTGCCTCGGGAACACGTTTTGCTGGACGCTCTCGACACTGCGCCGGGCGTAGTCCTCAATGCTTGCGCCGCGTGCTGTTCCCCGGCGCTTGACGTAAATCTGCTGAAAGATTCCGGCGCGTTCTGCTTCGCTCGGCCCCTCTCTGTCGTGCAGAGCGGCAGAAAACTCCTGCCCGGATAATGCGCCGTACAGCAAAGTCCACAGCCGTACTACCGTATCTAAGTTGTAGCCCCCGCCGCCCAGCGCAATTACGGGTTTGCCGAGCGCGATCACCGACTTTGCCAGCCCCAGCCAGCCGTGCGAAGTCAAACCGAGATGGGTCAGCGGATCGGCGAAATGCGTGTCCGCCCCGACTTGCAGGATCACATACTCTGGGTCAAAGGCTTCCAGCAGCGGCAGAAACGCGGCCCCGAACGCTTCAGCATACACGGCGTTGCCGCTGCCGGGCGCCAGCGGCAGGTTGGCGTTGAAGCCTCGCCCAGCGCCTTCCCCGATTTCTTCCGCAAACCCGCTGACGCGCGGATACAGGGTTTCCGGCGTCTCGTGAATGGACAGCGTCAGCACGCGCGGATCATCGTAGAAAAATGCCTGCATCCCGTCGCCGTGGTGCGCGTCTATATCCACATACGCCACGCGCTCTGCGCCGTGATCCAGCAAGTAGTACGCGACAAGGGGGCAGTCGGCTACGGTGCAGAAGCCCGCCGCCCGGTCTTGGCGGGCATGGTGCAGGCCGCCGGACGTGTTGAACGCGGCGTCAAAGCCTTCGTGCATCACCAGCCGGGCGCAGTCTAAAGAGCCGCCGGCATACAGCAGCGACGCTTCCCACATGCCGGGAAACGGCGGGTTGTCCAGTGTGCCGAAGCCGTACTGCTTCTTATTGGGGAAATTCTCGCCAGCGCTCAGCCGCCGCAGAGCATGGAGATATTCCGGCGAATGCACCCGCCGCAGGTCTGCCTCTGTTGCAGGCGTCGGCACGAGAAGCTGGGACCGTGCAGATTGAAACGCGCCTTCGGCTTCCAGCCGCCGGTGGGTCATTAAGAGACGCTTCTGCTGCAAGGGGTGGGTATCAGAGAGATGGTAGTCGGTGTAATCGTCAGTATAGACAAAGGCGGCGCGGGGCATGAGGGGAGTCTCTAAGAGGAATAGGCAGCCCCCACCCCCGGCGCAAGCGCCGACCCCTGCCCCCACTGCGTGGGAGAGGGG
>CAXTRL010000109.1:8192-10268 GCA_964246575.1 uncultured Armatimonadales bacterium | reverse complement strand
CTCCGGCGTGCTGCATCATTGACAGGTTTTCCGGGTCGGACAAGTTCTGGACGCCCAGCGCAAGTTCCACGCGCCGCTGGCCGTCATCAGTAAACGTCGCCGTTTTTTGCTTTTCTTCAATCTTGTAGTCGCGCTCGTTCTGCAATTGACGCACGATGCGGTCCATCTTGACGTATAGGTCCGACGACGCTTCGGCCTGCCCGGAGATGATCAGCGGCGTCCGAGCTTCGTCAACGAGAATGGAGTCCACTTCGTCCACGATGGCGAAAATCAACTCCGGCTGGGCCAGTTCCTGCCCCGGCACGGCCAGGTTATCGCGCAGGTAATCAAAGCCGTACTCGTTGTTGGTGCCGTAGGTAATGTCGCAGTCATACGCTTCCCGGCGGCTCCCCGCAGGCCGGGCAAAATCATAGCGCGGGTCCGGGTGCCGGTACTCTGGGTCAAAGACGTAGGTGCCGCCCAAGTCGCCGGTTTCGGGGCTTTGGCCCTGAATGATGCCGACGGACAGGCCCAAGAAGTGGTACAGCGGCCCCATCGCCACCGCGCCGACTTTGGACAAGTAATCGTTGACCGTGACCAGGTGAACGCCTTTGCCGGTCAGCGCGTTCAAGTAAATCGGCAGCGTCGCGGTCAAAGTCTTGCCTTCGCCGGTCTTCATCTCGGCGATGCGCCCGTCATGCAGCACCATGCCGCCGATCATCTGCACGTCAAACGGCCGCATCTTCAGCGTCCGGCTCGCCGCCTCACGCACGACAGCAAACGCTTCCGGCAGCAGCGGGTCCAATGCTAAATCGCAGACCGCCCGCTTGTCGTCCCGCACCAGGTCATGCCAGTCCGTCCCGCGCCGTTCGCATTCGGCGTCAATAATGCCTGCGACGCGCTCTTGGAACTCGGTTGTTTTCGCTTGCAGCGCTTCGTCGGACAGCGCCTTGAATTCAGGTTCCAGCTTGTTGATTGAGTCTGCGATCTTCCGGTATTTTTGGATGTCGCGTTCGTTGCCGTCAAATAAGTTTTTCAGAAATTGCATGGTAAACTGCCTTTTGCACAAGAAAGCCTCCAGCCCCCATGATTGGGGGAGTAAGCGGGCGATAGAAAAAGTCTGATTTCCCGCCTATCGTAAGTAGCGGCGGGGCTAGGGAGACTTCCTACGGTGCGCGGGCGGCATGAGGAAAAGGATTGCAGGTGCGGAGGGCGGATGCAGGAACAGCCGCAAAGACAGCGGGACGCTCCAAAACCGGCGCGGTGGGCGGCACAGCCGACGGACACCCAGAAGCCTGCCGCACTTGAGTCAGCGTCACAATCTGCGGCGTGTTCGTCTCGCTCGTCCGGTATTGCCAGACAATGCCGGCGGCATGGGCGAGGCCCGGATGCGCGGGCGGCAGCAGGGACCAGCCGGCCAGCGCCGGCGTCGCCAGGATCAAGATATTCAGTTGCAGAAGAGTTTGAAGCAGCATCAGTATTCGGTATTGGCTCCCAGTATAGCATAACGCCGAATGCTTGTCAAAAGTTTCCGGGCGGCAGACGCAGAGATTGAAACATGAAGGCCGTGGTTATAACTTTCAAGACAGGCACGCAACAGGAGAAAAGTATGAGCCAGCAGGAAAATATCGCCGCCCAGCAAAAGTTCGGCGAGGCCGTCAACAGCGGGAACTTGAATCTGCTGCGGGACATCGTCGCCCCGGACGCCGTAGACCATGACCCGGCCCCAAACCAGGGCTTAGGCCCGGAAGGCTTTATTGCGTATTTCACCGAGCTTCGCACGGCGTTCCCGGACCTCAAGATCGCCGTAGATCACATGGTTGCCGACGACGACAATGTCGCGTTCGCTTATACCGTGACGGGAACGCATGACGGCCCGCTCCTGGGATTTACGCCGACAGGCCGTAAGATCAGCGCTCGGGGGATGCAGATCACGCGCTTTGAGAACGGCAAGCAGGTCGAGCGCTGGGGTAGCTCCGACCAGCTCGGCATCATGCAGCAAATCGGGGCCGTGCCGAAGTAAATGTACTTCCCAATCAGGCTTAAATTGTATGGGTAGGGCTTGCCTCTGCCCTACATATTTGACGAACTGGGTAC
>CAXTRL010000109.1:0-8182 GCA_964246575.1 uncultured Armatimonadales bacterium | reverse complement strand
CTAATATCCCCGTCATCGACAAATCTCCATTGTGCCGGGTTGTTTCTACCACACTCAGGCCCGGCGCTTCCACGAAATTTTCCAAAGCCAAACCCGGCGCATCGGCATACGACGCAATATAAGTGCGCCAGCCGTTCGACGGCACATCAGATACGGCAAAGCAGAGAGAGAACGAAAGCTGAACTCGGTCCCTACGGCCTTTCGCGTCTGCACCCTGCGTCATCTCGCGCACGCTAGAGGGAACAGTCAAACCATCGCCGCCCGTGACAACGACCGGCGGCAGCGGCACATCACGCGGCCAGGACATAGACGCATGGAAGACGGCGATGCCGCTTTGGGGCTGCGGCGTGAGGTTGAAGACGACCAAAGCGCGGGAAGTCTGCGAGTTCTCAGTTCCCGTGTGGATGCGCTCGGCAATGGGTTGTAGATTGCCGTCAGCGTGTGTCACTTCAAGAGACCCATATAGGAAGCAACCTTAACAGGCTCCGTTTTGAGGAACACGGACGGTGGGGCGTCATCAAACAAGCCAACATTGTAAACCCATTTTTCATACCACCAGTGCCCATTATCATAATCAACATGACGCCTATTGTAAAGTACACGCCCCCACTGCCCCGCGCTTACTAGGAAAGCTTCTTTCCTACCTGAGTATCGAGGAGGCGCACCCTGACCATTATCCCACTGATAATAAACTGCAAGAGAGTTTCCCAAGAACGCAAGCGAGACGCCGCCTATATGGATTGGTTCGGTCAATGATGTCTCCACTGTATTCTTCAACGGTTCAGCAAAGGCATTGGATTTGGAAAAGTACGCACGATGAACTATGTAACTTAACGGGGTGTCAAGGGGCTTACAGGAAGGCAGTTTCAATGATTCCGGCACACGGTTTCGCGCTTCGGCTTCCATACCTCCCCGTGCGGATTTGTCCCAGTAAGTTTGGATGCTTTGAATGCAAACAATCAGATTTGGAACATCATGGGGTTTAGGCATAGCATCTACCCAGCAACAGGCTGCAAGTCAGCTTGCTTAACACGGTTCCAGATTGCTCCAAACTCGTGCGCGGTTATCTCACGAATGTGGAACTCCGGGACGGCTTCAATCTCTGCTTGCAGCGGGTGCGGTTCCCACGCCAAAAACGTAGTACCCTGCCCATGCGAGGCGGACGCTGAGTGCATGGTCCCATCTCGGTAGACTTCTACTTTCCGGCACTCATAGCGGTCTGCATCCAGTTCATAGTATAGGTGAACCGGCTCGCTTGGCATGGTGTGAAGCCACTCGACTGATATGTAATGCAGCGAATCATTGTTCATGGTGGGAAAACCAGACCGGAACTCAAGATGCGCCCAGTCAAATCTAAAGGCTCAGTATTGAGGACCACAAAAACACCGTCCCGCCCCTCTAGAACGGCGAGGCCGGTAACATCTACCTCCACGAAATGCGTGAAGCGGCGACCCTGGAACGGGAAGCCCAAAAAAGCACGGGACAGCCGGCTTAAGCTCCAAGTTCCCGGCAGAGCATCAGAAAGGTATTGTCCATCCCCATACCGTGCATCTGCCGGATTTACGGCAATAAGAGAAGCCCGAAGCTGGTTTGACTCCAGTATACCACGCAATCCATCTTCGTTTGTATAGTGGAAGAAGCTCGTTGGCAATACAGCTACTCACCAAGCCAGCGCTTGAAAACGAGGGTGGCGTTGTGGCCGCCGAAGCCGAAAGAGTTGGACAGGGCGATGCTGACCTGCTGCTCGCGCGGCTTGTTGGGAACGAAATCTAGGTCGCATTCGGGGTCGGGGTTGACCAGGTTCATGGTGGGGGGTAGGATGCCGCGCTGAAGGGCGAGCGAGACGGCGATGGCTTCAATCGCGCCGGCAGCACCGAGCAGGTGGCCGGTCATGGATTTGGTAGACGAGACGGCGAGCTTGTAAGCGTGGGCGCCGAAAACGCTTTTGATGGCCTGGACTTCCAGCGCGTCGCCGGCGGGCGTTGATGTGCCGTGGGCGTTGATGTATCCGATTTCCGTGGGCGCGATGCCGGCGCTTTTGAGAGCGGCGACCATCGCGCGGGCCGCACCTGCGCCTTCAGGGGCGGGATGGACCATGTCGTAGGCGTCGTTGCTCATGCCGTAGCCGATCACTTCGGCGTAGATCTTGGCGTCGCGGGCTTTGGCGGTTTCGAGTTCTTCTAAAATCAAGATGCCGCCGCCTTCGCCGAGAATGAAGCCGTCGCGGCCTGTGTCAAACGGGCGGGAAGCGTGTTCGGGGTCATCGTTGCGGGTGGACATAGCCTTCATGTTGGAAAAGCCGGCCATCGAAATCGGCACAACGGCGGCTTCGGAGCCGCCAGCGGCAATCGCGTCCGCTTCGCCGCGCTTGATGACCTGGTAAGCATCGCCGATGGAGTTTGTAGACGTCGCGCAGGCGGTGACGGCAGTTTCGCTGGGTCCCTGTGCGCCTAAAATCTTGGCGACGTTCCCCGTGCCCATGTTGGCAATCATCATGGGGATAAAGAACGGGCTGACCCGTCCAAGTCCGCCTTCCATCATCTTGCGGTGCTGCTCTTCAAATGTCGCAATGCCGCCAATGCCACTGCCGATAAAGACGCCGACACGGGCGCGGGTGGCATCGTTGATGGGCAGGCAGGCATCGGCGACCGCCATCTGCGAGGCAGCGGCGGCGAACTGGGCAAAGCGGTCCATGCGCTTTGTTTCTTTGCGGTCCAGATAGTCTTCGGGTTTAAAGCCTTTAACCTGGGCGGCAATGCGGGTTGCAATCGCCGAGCAGTCGAAATCTTCAACGACGTTGACGCCGCTGCGCCCGGCCAGCAGCCCTGCCCAATACTGGTCGGTGCCGATGCCGAGCGGCGTGACCGCTCCTAATCCTGTGATAACTACTCGTCGCTGACTTGCCATAAGAGTTGGAAATACCCGGCACTAGAAGTGCCGGGCTATGCGTGTGCGTCCAAGTCCCTGCGGGACTGAAGATCAAGGCTTGAGGCGGTGCTAAACTTTCCCGTCGATGTAGGTCACGGCTTCCTGGACAGTGGTGATCTTTTCCGCGTCTTCGTCCGGAATCTCCACGTCGAATTCTTCTTCCAGGCCCATGACAAGCTCCACAACGTCGAGCGAGTCTGCGCCGAGGTCATCCACGAAAGACGCCTGCGGGGTGACTTCGTCTTCGGCCACGTCGAGCTGCTCCACCACGACTTTTTTCACACGATCAAATGTTGACATATTGTATCTCCTCAAACAACTGCTATTTTAGCTTTTTAATTTTGCGTCTTAAAGTATCATACCGCCGTCTACGGTCAGCGTCTGTCCGGTGATGTACCCGGCGGCGGGCGAACACAAAAACAGCACGGCCTGGGCGACATCGTCCGGCAGCCCCAAGCGGCCTGCGGGAATATCTTTCAAGATCGCCGCCTTCAACTCGTCTTTCATACTGCCCGTCATGGCGGTTTCAATAAACCCCGGTGCGACGGCGTTGATCTGAATGTTGCGGCTGGCGACTTCTTTGGCCGCCGTGCGGGTGAACCCGATCAGGCCCGCTTTGGACGCCGAATAGTTGGCCTGTCCGGGGTTTGCGATCAGGCCCATCACCGACGTGATGTTGACGATCTTCCCGCTTCGCTGCTTGACCATCGGCTTCAAGGCCGCGCGGGTCATCAGAAACGTCCCTTTGAGGTTGCTGTCCAGCACCGTGTCCCAGTCGTCTTCGGACATCCGCAGCAGCAGGCCGTCGCGCGTCGTTCCGGCATTGTTTACTACTATATCCAAACTGCCCCACGATGTCAAGACCAGACGGGTGAATTTTTCTACGTCGGCGGCGTCCGCAACATTGCACTGCGCCGCAATCGCCGACCGCCCAAGCGCCGTCACTTCGGCTGCGACCGCCTCAGCGGCATCTAAGGACGAATGCCCGGTGACGGCCACATCCGCCCCGGCTGCCGCCAGCGCCAGCGCAATCGCGCGTCCGATGCCGCCGCCGCTCTTGCTCATCCCGGTCACAATCGCCCGTTTGCCCGCTAAAATCATACGCCCGTCACTCATACTCCGAATGCCTCAGCCAGCACCTGCACTCCCGCGCTGTCGCCGACGCTGTACGTTCTCACGCCCGGCGCAATCCGCTTCATCAGCCCCGCCAGCACGGTTCCCGACCCGACTTCCACAAACACGTCAAAGCCGTCTGCGACTAAGCGGCCGATGCTCTCTTCCCAGCGCACCGGATGGTCAATCTGCGCCGCCAGATTCGCCCGTATCTCGTCCGGCATCGTCTCGTAATCCGCCGTCAAGTTGGCGACTACGGGAATGCTTGCGCTGTGAATAGCCGCATCGTTCAGCGCATATTCCATCGCTTCCACGGCGGGAGCCATCAGCGCCGAATGGAACGCGCCTGACACCGGCAGCGGCAGGACACGCTTGGCCCCCGCGATCTTCACCCCTTCCGACGCCCGCGCAACCCCTTCCGGGCTGCCCGAAATCACGACTTGCCCGCCGCCGTTGAAGTTCGCCGCCGACACCGGCCCGGCGCTTTGCGCGTCCGCGCACACATCCACCACCTGCGCCGCCGTCAGCCCCAGCACCGCCGCCATCGCGCCCGGCTGCGCCAGCGCCGCCCGGTGCATCTCTTGGGCGCGTCGGCTGACTAAGCGGAGGCCCGTCTCAAAGTCAAATGCCCCGGCCGCCAGCAGCGCGGCATACTCGCCGACCGAATGCCCTGCCACGGCGTCCGGCATCGGCACGCCCCGTTCCTTCAGCGCCGCCAGCGCCGCCGCCGAAGCCACATACAGTGCAGGCTGGGTGTGGATGGTCTGCTTCAGTGCTTCTTCCGGCCCATAAAAGCAAAGCGTGCTGATCTTCTCGCCAAGATACTCATCCGCCTGGTCAAAGACAGTCCGCGCCGCTTCCGAATGAGCGCACAAATTCTGCCCCATCCCGACCGCCTGCGACCCCTGCCCCGGAAAGATGTAAGCGATTTTAGACATGATAGAACCCACGGAATAAATTCCGTGGCTGAAGAGCCTTCGGCTGGTTGTCCTTCGGACAAAAACTTCATCGGTACGTTCGGTCTTGGACCTTGCCGGTTTGGTCGTCAACCGTCAAAGAACGTCCTACGGGAAAGAATTCTATACCCTCATTGAACACTTTAGTGCGCGGTTCAGGCCAAAGCCATAGACTCCAAAGTATGCGACGCTCTCCGTACAGATGGTAAGCCTCTTGACGTGAAAGCAGTTTCACTTTTGGCTTGCCCCAATACCGCAATCTGCGCGGAACGAAAGTTCTTTTGCCGCTGTCACGACGCTTCACGAGACACAACGCTGACCTGATGACAACACCGCGCTTCATCATAGCTACCTCTTTTTGCCTGCTTTTTCTCCGCAGGACAATCAGCCGCAGGCTATTCAGCCACGGATTTCAATCCATGGTTTACCGCCCCCACTGCACCACATTTGCGCCCCACGTCAAGCCTGCGCCGAAGCCGACGAACACCAAAAGGTGACCAGGCTGGATGCGGCCCGATTGGACGGCTTCATCTAAAGCAAGCGGGATGGACGCGGCGGATGTGTTGCCGAAGCGGTCCAGGTTCACGATGACTTTCTCGCGGGGCAGGCCCATCCGTTCGGCGGCCTTGTCAATGATGCGAATGTTAGCCTGGTGCGGGATCAGAAAGTCAATGTCGGACGGCGTGAGACCCGCCGCCTGGACGGCCTGCAAAGCGATTTCGCCCATGATCGTGACCGCAAACTTGTAAACTTCTTTGCCGTTCTGGTAAATCGTGCCGGAGCAGTCGCCGGAGCGCGGCACGCACAGCAGAGGCCCGCCGGAGCCGTTCGCGCCGAGAACGCCGCCCAAGTAGCCGCCTTCAGTCACTTCGCCAACGACAACCGCTCCGGCACCGTCGCCAAATAGAACGGCAGTGCTGCGGTCGTCCCAGTTCAGAACAGAAGAAAGCGTTTCGGCCCCAACCACCAGCACGTGATGGTTTGCGCCGGACATGACCATCTGGGCGGCGACATGGAGCGCATACGCAAAGCCGGAGCAGACGGCACCAAGGTCAAATGCCGCGGCATGTATCGCGCCCAGCTTGTGCTGAACAACAGTCGCGGTGGAAGGGAACGAGCCGGGATAATCAGGAGTGCTGCTGGCGACAACAATCAAATCCAGCTCGGAGGCCGTCAAACCGGCGTGATCCAAAGCGTTCCGGCCCGCTTCCGCCGCAAGGTCCGAGGTCAAGACGCCAGGCTCAGCAATATGGCGGGAATGAATGCCGGTGCGGCTGGCAATCCATTCATCGGACGTGTCCATGCGGGCCGCAAGGTCCTCGTTGGTCACGACGCGCGGCGGGACGGCGGACCCAGCGCCGAGGATGCCGGCGCGGCGCAAAGAAATCATGCCTTGCCCTCGAACGCCGGCAGGGCGTCGCGGATGGCCTGGACATACCCGCCCGCCGCCGCGTCCGCCGCCGCCCGAATGCCGCCGGCGATGGCTTTGGCATCAGACCGGCCATGCCCGATCACCGAAACGCCGTTAACGCCAAGCAGCGTCGCGCCGCCGAACTCCGAGTAATGGATGCGCTGGGCCAGACGCCGAAAAATCTGATCAAAGCTTGTCTGCGACGCGGCGATTTCCGGCTCGGCCTGGATTGTTCGGTGGAGCAGCTCAAAGACCATCTCGGCCATGCCTTCGCCGCTTTTAATGAGAATGTTGCCCCAAAAGCCGTCACACACGACCACGTCTACGGCGTGGTCAAAAACATCTTTGCCTTCCACGTTGCCGACAAAGTTCAAGGACGTTGATTTGAGAAGCTGATGCGCTTCTTTCGCCAGCTCATTGCCTTTGCCTTCTTCCGAGCCGATGTTTAAAAGGCCAAGCTTGGGATTGGGGACGCCCAGCACACGCTCGGCGTAGATCGTGCCGAGCAGAGCGAACTGCCGTAGGTTGCGGGTGGAGCAGTCGACATTGGCCCCAGCGTCCAGCAGCAGCGCGCGGCCCTGAATGGTCGGAATGCCGGAAGCCAGCGCCGGACGCTCAATGCCGGGGATGCGTCCAATATCAAGCGTCGCAATTGCCATCGCCGCGCCGGTGCTGCCGGCGCTGAATGTCGCGTCCGCTTCGCCGGATTTGACCATCAGGCCAGAGACGACAAGCGATGACTCGCGCTTACGCCGAGTCGCCTGAACGGGGTGTTCCCCCATTTCAATGACTTGTTCCGCCGGCTTGATGGTGACCGTTGCCGGAACATCCCCCAGCGTGGTCAAACAATCGCTGACTGCCGCTTCCCGGCCTACAAGAACGATTTCCAGCTCAGGCCGTTCCCGCGCAACGGCAAGCGCCCCTTTGACAACTTCGGTGGGCGCAAAATCGCCGCCCATCGCGTCCACCGCGATTTTCAGGGGCATGGTTTACTCTTCAGCAGTTGCGGTTTCTTTGACGGCCACGGCTTGTTTGCCGTTGTAAAAGCCGCAGTCCGGGCAGGCGTGGTGGTCAAGCCGAAAGTTTTGCTTCTGGCAGCCGGGGCAGTAGCCCTGCACCACTTCGGGCGGGGTCAGCTTGTAATGGGTACGGCGCTTGCGCGTCCGCTGATTAGAATGGCGTCGTTTCGGCAGTGGCATAAACTTAGGTTCCTTCGGTTAATTTCTCGTGATTGTTTTACTACTCTTGCAGCAGCTTTCCCAGATCGCGGAACGGTGAGTTTGCAATCACCTCCGCTTCCGGGTCTGCCGGCTCAGCAATCGGAATGCCGGGGCAGTTCTCGCGGCAAAGCGGCTGAAGCGGCGCGGCCAGCAAAGCGGCTTGACGGATGAGAACGTCTAGGCGCAGTGTTTGGCCTTCAAAGACGCGCCCGACTTCTTCTTCCACAACCAGCACTTTTGGGTCGCGCTGGGCCGCGCTTTCGACAACTTCGATGTCGAATTCTTCTTCCAATTCCGTATGAATGGCTGCCCGGACCGGGTCCAGGCAGCGGGAGCATTCCATTTCAATCGTCGTGTCAATCGGGCCGCGCACCAGTACCATCGCACCGGTGTTTGTCACCGTCACACGCCCGACTATCGGCGCGACATACTCGACATCGTCGTCTGCGTAGGGCTGCTCATATATTTCATACACCTGACGCATCCCAGGGGTACGCAGGAGTTCCGCTAAATCGAATTTCAGCATGGGTATAATCCTCACTCGCCGGGGGAAA
>CAXTRL010000108.1:0-10270 GCA_964246575.1 uncultured Armatimonadales bacterium | reverse complement strand
TGGACTTGCAGTTTTCCAACTTTCGGGATATGCTGTTTGCCGGGCTTTGGAGCGGCCTTGTTGCAGCCCTGCCGGGCTTTGCCGCCGGGCCTGAGCGAGCGGCGCAGGCTGGGAGCCGCCGTTGATGATCGAGCAAGCTGAGATTGAACAAGTTCCTGCCCCGCTGCTTGACCCGCCGCCGGTTCTTGATGCGCCGCCCCAAGTATCAAGCTCGCGCCGCGTCGTGCGGAATGTGGCGGTGACTCTGGCGACGCAGCTTTTATCGTGGGCGCTGACATTTGCGGTGACGCTGCTGCTGCCGCATTATGTCGGCGATTCGGGGCTGGGCAAGATGGCCTTTGCCGCGTCGCTGGCTGCCTTATTTGGCACAGTCGTGCCGCTGGGAACGTCTACCGTGCTGGTCCGGGAGATTGCGCGGGACCGCAGCCGGACCGGGGAGCTGCTGCTGGCGGCGGTTCTCCTGCGCGTTCCGCTGAGCCTGCTGATGATGGGGCTGCTGATTGGAACGATCTCTGCCCTGCACATCGTTTCCCCAACCCACTATTCTTCTTTGACCCGGACACTTGTGATCATCGCCTCGCTCGGCATGGTCACTTTGTCCCTCAATGACGCCCTGGCGTCGGCCTTGCAGGGGCAGGAAAACTTGACCCGGCAGAATGTCGCCACGCTGTCGGAAAAATTTTTGTCGTCAAGTTTGCTGATCCTGCTGATTTTGCTGCGGCAGCCGATTTGGATGCTGGCGTCGGTCGGCCTGCTGACGACGCTGGTGGCGCTCGGCATCAACGTCTCCGCGTTCCGCCCGCTGCTGCCGACCCTGCGCTTGCCGTCCTGGGAAACAATGCGGTTTCTGGTGCTGGCCGGTCTGCCGTTTTTTGCGATGGGCGTCTTTCGCATACTGTACAACCAGATAGACGTGCCGCTGCTGGGGTTCTTCTGCGATGACCGGACCGTGGGCTGGTACAACATCGCCGTCCGGCTGCTGGGATCGACGCTGTTTATCCCGGTGGCCCTGGCGACCGCGCTGCTGCCGTCGCTGACCCGGATGCACGCCGAAGCGCCGGAGCGGTTTGTTGGTGCTCTGCGCCGGGCAATGACGTTGGTGATTTT
This sequence comes from uncultured Armatimonadales bacterium, assembly GCA_964246575.1. GTDB lineage: Bacteria > Armatimonadota > Armatimonadia > Armatimonadales > Capsulimonadaceae > JANXMY01. Next base: position 9,163 of record CAXTRL010000108.1, on the reverse strand, counting down.
GTGCGCTGTGCCGATTGCCGTCCCGCTGATCGTGCTGCCGCGCAAGATTCTGCTCGGGTTTCTGCACTACCCGGCGGCGTTTGCCCACAGTGCGCCGATTCTGGCGATCTACGGCGTCGGCGTTCTGCTTTGGTATATGTCCCAGATCACTGGCACGGGGCTGGTGGTGCTGGACCGGCAGCGCGAGATGTGCCGGATTTCCATAGTTGCGCTGGCGCTGACGGTCGGCGGCTGCTTGGTGCTGATTCCGCTGGCGAATCATTTGTGGCACAACGGCGGCATAGGCGCAGCGCTGACGGATGTTCTGGTGGAAGTCTACATGAACGCGGCGTTCTTGATGGCCCTGCCGCGCCGGACGTTTGACGCCGGGACAATCTCTGTCTTTGGGCGCTCTCTTCTTGCCGTCCTGCCAATGGCCGCGTTGATGCTGCTGCTGCACGGCGCGTATCAATGGCTGGGAGCGGTGCTTGGCGTGGCGATCTACGGGGCGCTTTGCTGTGTGCTGGGCTGCCTGAGCCGCGAAGACGGGCAAATGCTGCGCTCAGCGTTTAGGAAAAAAGGATAAGGAGTGCGTGGGATTGAAATCCTGCGCTGTGTGGCGCAGACGCCCAGCGTCCGCCTTCGCGGACGAAGAATAAAGCGCGGGCGTCATCTTTTCCGCTCTGCTCTTTCTCCACGCAGGTGGAGACTTGGCGCTTCGCCCAGAGCGTAGGATTTCAATCCCACGCCCTTCTCGTCTGCACCATTTGTGAACAAACTTGCACAAATTATCCGGGAAGAAGCCAGTCCGCTGCCGCTGCGCCTGCAATGGGCCGGGTGGCTGATGTCCGGCTGGCCGCTGGGGGCGGGCGTTCGGCTGCGCGTTCGGCTGTATCAGTGGGCCGGCCTGAGTGTTGGACGCGGGACACTGCTGGCAGGACCAATCCAGTTCGGCATGACGGGAAATCCCTGCCGCAATTTGTCTATCGGCGCGGGCTGCTTTCTGAACAGTCCTTTGTTTGTGGACGCCGCCGCGCCGGTCACAATCGGCGACAATGTTTCTATTGGTCACCATGTCGTTGTTGTCACATCGAGCCATGCGCTGGGGACGGCGGACTTCCGCGCCGGGGCGCTCGAAACGGCCCCGGTCCGGGTGGAAAACGGCGCATGGATCGCGGCGGGCGTGACGCTCCTGCCGGGCGTCACGGTCGGTCAGGGCGCTGTTGTTGCGGCAGGCGCGGTGGTGACAAAGGACGTGGCTCCGAATACGCTGGTCGGCGGCATTCCCGCGAAGCTCATCCGACCGCTTTAAGAAGAAATTGTAAGAAGAAAATTTTGACTCCATTTTCCGCTCTTTCACTTGCCGGGCTGCTGGCTTCCAGCCGCTGGAAAACCCGCCACTGTTCGTCGGTCGGTCTTTGGCCGCGTGTGCAGGGCCGACTGCTGGTGGAAAACGGCGGCACAATTCGCCTCGGAAACAAAGTTCGCATTCGGGGAACGCATCTTCCCGTGGAGCTGGCCGCGCTGCCAGGCGGCGTTTTAGAGATCGGGGACCAGACTTATATCAACAGCGGCGCGTCCGTGTGCGCGGCGCAGCACGTTCGGATTGGCGCACGCTGCGCCATCGGCAACATGACGCTGATTATGGACACGGATTTTCATTCCACTCAGGACCATACAGTCGCGCCCGTGCCGAAGCCGATTATCATTGAAGACGATGTCTGGCTTGCCGCCCGCGTCACTGTGCTGAAAGGCGTCACCATCGGGCGCGGCGCGGTGGTCGCGGCGGGTGCCGTAGTCACAAAAGATGTGGCCCCCCACACGCTGGTCGGCGGCGTTCCGGCCAAGCTCATCCGGGTACTGGACAAAGCATGAGCAAAGAAGCCCCCCCCGCCCCCAATAATGGGGGAGCCGGATCCGGGATAGGACTAAAAGCAGAGGGCGCAGCAAGCAGCGCCCCTAAGGACTCGGTTCAGACTCCCCCATTATTGGGGGCGGGGGGGCCATTTCTGTCTGTGGTCATCCCGACGTTTAACCGCAAAAACAGCCTGCAAAAGACGCTGGACGGGCTGGCGCGGCAAACCTACCCGGCGGCGCAGTTCGAGGCCGTGGTCGTGTCCGACGGCAGCACGGACGGCACCGACGCCCTGCTGGCGGAGTACGCCCGGACTTCGCCGTATTCGCTCCAAGTTCTCTGCCAGCCGAACGGCGGCCCGGCCCGCGCCCGCAACAACGGCATCGAGAACGCTCACGGCGAAGTGGTCGTCTTTTTAGACGACGATGTTGAGCCGTCGGCGGACTTTCTTGCTGTCCATGCCGCGCACCACCAAAGTCAAACCCATGCCGTGGTAATCGCGCCGATGCTGCCCGACCCGGCGCTTTTGTGGCGCGAACCGGCGTGGATTGCGTGGGAGCACGCCATGCTGGAAAAGCAGTATGCCGCCTGGCGCTCCGGCGAGTGGGACGGCTGCGGCCCGCACCATTTTTATTCCGGCAATGCTTCGGTGCGGCGGGCGCATTTGATCGCCGTCGGCGGCTTTGACGAGCAGTTCCCGCGTCAGGAAGACGTCGAGCTTGCGGTGCGGCTGGAAAAGCAGTGCGGCGTGCATTTCGTTTACGAGCCGGACGCGCCCGGCACGCACCGCCCCCAGCGGCGGTTCGCGTCGTGGCTGGCCGTGCCGCTGGCCTATGGAACGCTGGATGTGGTCCGCGCTCGGCGCGGCAACATTTCCTGGGACGTGATTCGAAGCAGCTACCATTCGCGCAGCAAAGCGACGCGCCTGCTGGCCCGCGCGGCCTTATTCGCGCCGATGGGGGGCCGCCTGCTGCGCGGGCTGCTGCTGCCGGCGGCAACTGCCGCCTACCGCCTGCGCCGGGCCGGGCCGGCGTTTGGAGCGCTCAGCGTCATCTACAATTTGCGCTATTTGGAAGGCGCAAGGGTGGAGCTTGGGTCACGCGCGGCCCTGCGCCGCGTTTTGTTTGACCCTGCCGCTGCCGGCAAAAAATCGGAACCTGTGTTATAATAAGCAAGCATGATTACGCAAACTTTGAAGCCGAGAATTCGCCAGGGGCAGCAGACTTTGTCGCCGGAATACGCCGCCCCGCCGCCTGGTGATTGGCCTCCTGCGCCGCGTCGCCGCCTTCTGCCGAGGCGAGTTCCAAGACGACGTCGCCGTCCTGGCAATCCGCCGCGCCGGCAAGAAGTCTTCCCCATAAACCTGAAACTTGCTTCCGCATACATTCGTAGGGCGCCGCTTGCCGTGCCTTCTTTTGCTTGCCGCACCCTTCTTCTTCCTGCCCGCTTTTTGGCTTGTTCCGCTCTAATTTCTAGGCTTGCAAAAATAGTTCTTGACACCCTTCGTAAGCCGTGATACAATCATCTTACGACGCTGAACGCCGGGCGTCCTCACGACCTGCTGACTGTGGAGGTACTTGTATGTTCTCTTCCCTGCGCCCCGTCGTTTGTGCGCCCCGTCGTTTGTGCTGCTTCCTAGCCTAATGGCTTGTCTTGTGCTTGCCGCTTCCTCCGCTCAGGCTGGCTCCTACACCGTTAGCCGCACTGGCGGCACTACCCCCGCCACCGTCACTCCCACTCCCGCCAGCACCCCTGCCCCCCTGGACGCTTCCGCAGGCGCGGCGATGTCGCCGGGTTCGGGCAATGGACCGGGCGGAAACCCCAACTGCTCCGTCACTATCAACCCCGGCACCATCACCGATACCTTCACTTGGGTTCCCGCCTCCGGGCAGACTATGACCACCGACCCGCCACCCACCTGCGTCCTGGTGCAGCAGAACAGCTTCGCTCGGTGGTACGTCGTCAACGAAGGAGGCAGCGAGACGGCCAGCGGCACAGCCGTCCCCGGCCTGCCTGGGGGAACGGTCACGCCCGGCACGTACAACGCTCCGCTTCCGTCTCTGACCAACAGCGGATTGTTCTACAGCCAGCAGTCGGGAGCGTCCTTTTCGGTGTCTTGCAAGCCGACAGCATCGTTTACAGGCACGATAGCGGCGGGGGCGCTGGGGTCGGTGCAGGGTGAGGCGGACGTGAGCAGTATTTTGTCCTGCGCCTACCCCATCACCATCAGTCCGGGCGGCACGAAGCCCGACAGCAGCGGCAACCCAAACATCCTGGTAGGGCAGCTATGCACGGCGGCTGTTAACGGGATTCCCAGCAACCTTCTTCCCTATGCCACCTATAACTGGTCAATCACCGGCACGACGTTTGAGAGTTGGGGGATTGTTGCCGATGCAGGCAGCCAGTCACATACGGTGGAAGTGGATGCGATTCCGGCGACCCGTTCGACGCAGTGGTATTGGAATGACCTCGGGCCTAATCCTACGCCAGAAACCATAAAATGCACGGTGACCATAACGCCGCCTGCCGGTCAAGGCAATTCTATTAGCCTGACGGTGACCGCACCGAAACCCGTATCTGTACAAGTGCCAAGCTGGACGGCTACCGGAACCGGGGGTGATTTACAAGTCAACAAGACCAATCCACCAAGCGATGGAACTGATTACTGGCTTTATGCCGGCCTGATAAACAGTCCTACCGATACCGGTGGTATGGATTGGCGTGTCACCGTTTCTTCTCCAAATCCTGCCTTGTTCGCAGATGGCACCCCACAGATAGCACAATTGATCACCAATGGAGAAAGCTACACAACTCGTAACGCTCGCAAAGTTGTGACAACATACAACTGGTCTACAAATGGAGTGAAAGGATTAGATTCATACCCATACATCTGGGTTACACAGCCGCCACAGTACCCCTCCTTTTATGCGGGCGACGAACCAGGCTTTGATGTGGGCTACTTGGGTGCATACTCCGCATCACTGTCTGATTCATTTGAAGATTTCCTGATGTATCTCGCGCCCGGATCAAGTCAGCCTGTGCCGCTGGCACACTTCTCATGGAGTACGAGCGGAACAGATATGGTTCCCGGTACGGGATGGAACAACTTTGGGCCAGGGTCCGCAGGTTCCGTAAATCCAAGCGGCCCTGCCAGCCCATTTTCGGCGTATAACACGTTTCCAAAATGGACCCAAGTTACTGATGGCGGTGTTGTAGGCTCTTGGGTCAAAGCCCAATAAAGTACACTTTGAATAGAAAAAGGTGTAAGCTAACTTCGCCAGCTTTTCTTTGTCGTGACACATCGACACAAAACCATGAAAAGGAAAAAATTATGAACAAGAACAGATGGCTCATGCTCGTCACTTTGGGGCTACTGCTAAGTATAAATCATTGTGTGCAGGCACAAGTTCAACATCATGCCAAGCGCACAATTGGCAGTTCCCCCGCCCCTCTGACTCCCGCATTGGCAGCGGCGATGGCGCAAGAAGGACCGTTAGCTCACGATGCTGCCGCCGACCTGTACCTCCGCAACTATGCCCAAGCAGAAGCGGAAGCGCGGGAAGCGTTGTCTATAGAGCCTAGTGATGGTGTTCCTGCGGAAGTTTTGGCGGCGGCACTAGACGCGCAGGGCAAAGACCAAGAATCGTTACAGGCGTATCAAACAGTAGTCGATCATTACGACAGGCAGCCCCGTAACTTGCTGCCCTATGCTCAATTGCTGCTAAAGGCCGGGCAGTGGGCACAGGCCGTTGCTGTTTATAACCAAGCATTGCCAAGACTCGGACATGAGGAACTGGAACAAATCACCAGTCATTTCTCACCGGATGTGCCGCAACCGGCGGCACTGGAAACAGCCATCCATCTGGAGCGCGGTCGCCTCTACAATGCCGCCTCTGATTGGGCAGGTGAGGCTCAGGATACGGAAGCAATGGCCGAGTATCAAAAGGCATTGCAACTGGCCCCCGACAATGCGCTGACGAACTACTACTACGGCATCGGCTGGCATAAGTTAAGCCCGGCGGAGCGGATCAAGTTCGGCACAGCCCAGCAGGCGAAAGCGGCCTTGCAGAAGGCGGTCAAGATCGGCAATGCTGAGGTGAAGGCGGCGGCGCTGAAAGCGTTGAAGAACGCGGGGTGAGGCGCAGAAAGCGAAAACGCCCGGTCTCAAAAAGAGGCCGGGCGTTTTGCGTTGTTTGCTTGGAAGAAAGTGGGGGAAGCGAGGCGGGTTGTCAGAACTTGAGGCCCAAGCTGGCGCTGGCGTTGTAGTCGGGCGATGCGGCGGTGGCGGCCTGCTGGCGCTTGCCGGACACGCTGAGGCTGAAGCGGTCGCCGAGCGTGTGGGTGAAGCCGACGGTGTAGGCCGTTGCCAGGGGAACAGAAGCGTCCAGCCTGTTCTGCTGGGTCTGGTAGCCGAAGGAAAGCTGAGTGGCTTTGGAGAATTGCAGGCCGAGCGCGGCGTGGAGAGTTTGTTCCACGTCCGGCGTATCGTAGGTGCGGGACCAGTCGCAGCCGCCGGACAGGCCGAGTGCGCCGAAGCGGGTTTCCAGACCCACGCCGCGCTTGGCGAGGCGCTGCACGCTGTCCGTGCCGTCACCCTGAGGGTTCTGGGCGTAAGTGCCGGTCAGTTTCACGGTTTGGAAGGGCGTGAAGGCGATCTGCGCGGCGCTGGTATCAAACAAGTTGCTGGGGTTGGTGTCGGATGCGGGAGCGAGGCGCGACTTGTAGCTGCCGGACAAGGCCAGCATCGGCAACGGGTGCAGGCTGCCGCCGACCGTAGCTTCGGAAGTCTGCACCGGATCCGCTGCGCCGTCCGCAAACTTCTGGCGCAGGGAGAACCCGGCGTTGAGCTGCATGGTCGGTTTCGGGGAAAGCGCCAGCGTCACCGACTGCTGGTCCGTGATCGCCGCGCCGAGGCGGGATTGGTCGGCGGAAGTTTGCAGGGAATACGTTTTGCTGGGAGTCAGGACTGTCTTAAGGCTAATTGTCTGGCTGTCGCTTGCCGTGCCGGGCAGGTTTTGGCTGCTGAACGCGGCGCTGACGTCCATCATCTTGACGGCTTGCGTGTCTATGGAAACCGCCGTTGTTTGGGCTGTTCCGCCCGGCCCCGCGCTTGTTTGTGCGAGACTAGCCTGCATTTTTGTTGTGCCGGTGGGAGTCGCCGTCAAATCCAGTGCCAAGCGGGTCGAAGCGGCGCTTGCCGTGCTGTCTGTGGGGTCGGAACGGCTGAAGCTTAATTCGGCTTGAACAGCTTTGATAGGCGTCAATGTACTGCTGAGCGTGACTATTTCGCGGCCGCTTTGGAAGCTGCCGTCGCTGCCGGTGTCCGCTCCGGCCCCGGCACGGGAAAAGCCTGCCGAAAACAGGCCCCACTGCCCGGCGGCGGCCGTGCCGCTCAGCGAAATTCCCATTCGGTCGGCAGCCGTGCCTGAAGCGGAGGCTGCAATCGGCGTGTAAACAAAGCGGGATGCAAGGAGGTTGTTTGCGCCGCCGTGCCAGCCCAGGTCCGCCCCAAGCGTCAAAGCGCTTGCGTTCCCTGCCGCTGTCCCAAGCGCATCCAAAGAAAAGTAGCCGTGCTGGTCCCGCAGCAGGTCTACGGATAGGGGGATTGTCTGCCCGCTGCCCGTGCGCTGGGACATGCCGGGAAGTGTCGCGTAACCCACTTCAACGGCGGCACCAGCGGGCAGCGGGCGAGTAAAAGTCACTGTCCCGGCGGCGGCATCCAGCGTGTAATCTAAACCGCGAAGCTGAGGCTGCTGGCTGACCGCAATGGTCTCCGAGTTGAATTGGACGTTGTTCCAGCTCAGTGCGAATGGACCGGGGGAGCCGCTGCCGACAAAAACGTCCTGCACCGACGGCGAGTCTGCGCGGCAGGCCGGAAGAAGCGAATCGGGAACAAGAACACTGGGGATAAAGAAAAGTGCGGCAAAAATCCGTGCGGCGGGAAATCGCATAAGCTGGCCTCTGGTTGTTCAGAGTGCCGCACGGCGAAAATGTTTCAGGAAAATAAAGACCCCCAGCCCCAAACAATGGGGGCTAGGGGGTCTTTCTACTGGCTCCGGCTCACAAAGTAAGTGTTGCTTCCGACCTTTTGCACCGTATAACCGGCGGGCGCAGCCATTGCTTTTAGCGGCAGGAGCGGGTCCGGGCCGGAGAAATCCGCCGTGACGGCCTGCGTCGGCGATGCCGAAACGTCCACGATCACCGTTGCGCCGTAGTGCGAGGCGACGGCCTGCATTCCATCCAAAAAGCCTGCGTTTGCCGGGGCCGGAGTGTCGGCGTCCGCTGGGCCGAAGGGCGTAAAGACAGCTTCCGCGCCGTCGGGCTGACCGGCGGCATCCGGCTTGTATTCCGCCAGCAGATTCAAGGTGCTGCCGGCAGGCGGAGCGTCTACCGGCGCAATCGGGATTTGCAGGCCCTGATGGTTGGTCAAATGCTGCGCCGAGACAGCCGGGGTCGCATCGCCGAGATGCGACGGGTCCGTAATCTGCTCGGTGGCCGTAATCACATACGCGCTAACTGTCGCCGCCGGAACAGCGTCGGGCAGATGCAGGTGGAACAAGTGATAGTTCGTGCCAGGCTGCATGTCTACGCTTTGGACAAGGCCAGTCACGGCAGGTGCCCAAAGTGAAGGTCCTAAACCGCCCTGCTCCTGTAACCCTGACGGTACTCCATGCTGATTTGTGACAAACACGCCGCCGATGACAACAGCGGCCAGGGCTGCCAATGCGCCGCCGGTGGCACGGCGATGCGCGGGCGGCGTGAACCAGCCTAGCCAGCCGGCGGTGCGAAAGCTAGGTGATTCGCGCCGGCCCTGCTGCTCGGTGACTCGTTCCAGGATTTTCGCCCGGAAGCCCAGCGGCGCTTCCATTTCTTCGCCAGGCGGCTGCTCCAGCAGCGCGAAAATCTGCGAAAACTGGGCATAATCGGCCCGTGCCGCCGGGTCGGCCTCAAAATGCTGTTCCAGCGCCTGACGCAGCGCAGGCGTCAGCGTTCCTTCAGCATATTCGGAATAAAGCTCCTGCGCTCGTTCGGGTTTCATAGCAGTCGTCCTAAATTGTTTCTTGAATCGTTTCGTAAGAATATGATTTCTGAAAAAATTGTGAATTTTTCGTTTGCATCCAGGCGAAAGCCTGTCTGCGTATCCGACGGCGCTACGAGGAGAAAAGTTCCCGGATGCCGGAAAGCTTTTCTTTCAGAGCCAAACGCGCTCGGTTCAGGCGGCTTTTGACCGTGCCAATCGGCAAATCCATGATTTCGGCGATTTCTTCGTAGGATTTCTGCTGGCCGTGGTAGAGCGTCACCATCGCCCGCTGGTATTCCGGCAAGTCA
>CAXTRL010000107.1:0-10325 GCA_964246575.1 uncultured Armatimonadales bacterium | reverse complement strand
TGTAATAAAGCAGCAGCAGGTGCGGGTCTGAACCGCGCATGACGCGCCCTATTCCGCCGGCGGCTTTGTCAAGATCATACAGAGACATTGCCGGCTTGATTGCCTGATAAAGATGCAGCGCCAGGCTGACCGGAGCGGAAGGAGCCGCCAGCTTAGGCGGGAACGCAGCCGCCGGCTGCCGGATGCTCCAGCCCAGACAGACCAGCCCGCCGACCAGCGCTACAAACAAAAAACTTCCCAAAAATGCCAGCCGGAACGTCCGCACGGAACCGGCCCGGCGCGGGGGCCGGACCACCACAGGCGGCGTCACCATCAGCGTAAAAGCTTCTGTTTTCTCAACTGGCGGTTCCACAAAGCGGGTTCGGTATCGGTGACCGCAGACAGGACAAGAAAGAGCCTGAAGCATCGCCGCTTTTCCGCATTCGGGGCACCGCTTAGCGCTCACCGATGTCTTCATGGGTTCATTATACAACAATGCTCAATACTATCACAACGCCTGGTACTTTTCTGGTACTTTTGCGGTTATTTCCTTTGCGATTACTTTCCGATATAGCGCACCCGCCAAATGCTGTTGGAACCATCATCCGAAACCAGCAGTGAACCGTCCTGCGCCACTGTCACACCCACCGGACGCCCCCAAACATCGCCGGCCGGCGTCAAAAATCCGGTCAAGAAGTCATCAAATTCACCCGACGCCTGCCCGGTCTTGCCAATCGGCACACAAACCACTTTGTAGCCCGCCCGGTGCGCCCGGTTCCACGAGCCATGCTCGGCAGCGAAAATCATGCCCCGATACTTGGCCGGGAACTGCTTCCCCTCGTAAAACGTCAGCGCCAGCGACGCCATGTGCGGCTGAAGCAGAACATCCGGCGTAATGACCCGCGCTTTCAGGTCAGGATGCGCGTCCGGCAAATCCGGGTCCTGATTTCGGCCCATGTAGTACCAGGGCCAGCCGTAAAAGCCGCCCGCCTGCACATGCGTGATGTAGTCCGGGACCAGATAATCCCCCAGCGTGTCCCGCTCATTGACCGACGCCCAAAGCTGCCCGGTCCCCGGCTGGAACGCAATTCCAACCGGGTTGCGAATGCCTGAGGCATAAACGCTCCCCTGGCTGCCATCCGGATTATATTCCAAAATGTCCGCTCGGTGAAACTCTTCCGAGTGCGTGTCGGCGTCATCATGGTTGGAATGCGAGCCGACCGACACGAACATTTTGGAATTGTCCGGCGAGAACGCAATGTCGCGCGTCCAGTGCCCGCCCCCGCGCAGCCGCCCGCCGCCGGGAATGTCCGGCACAATCATCTGCGCGTCACCTGTTGCCTTCAAGTCGCCGTTTGCATAAGCATACCGCACCACCGAGTCAGTGTTCGCAATATACACATATTTCGGGTTCGGCCCGCTCGGATAAAATGCAATGCCGAACGGCTGATGCAGATTGTCTGCGTAGATGGACGTCGCCGCCACCTGATTTGTTCCCGCCGAAGGCCGCAGGATTTTGACCCGGTTCGCGCCGCTTTCCGCCACAAAAATATCCCCGTTCGGAGCCGTGACAATCTTGCGCGGGTTGTTTAAGTTGCCGGCAAACAGCGACACTTCAAACCCCGCCGGAGCTTGGGGCAGTGCGCCGTCCGGCTTCGGGACCATGTGCGCCCCATTGTCTACCGAAGGCGTATCATGCGGCGGCGGCAGCTCGCCGACCGACAGCTTACGCCGCACCCCCGGCGCATCCGAAGACCAGTCCCCAAGCGCCGCCGGCCCGGTCAGCAGCGGCTCCACCGGGCTTTTCCCCGCTGGGATCGCCCGCACTTGAGTTGCCGACAACACCGACGGCGCAGACGCATGATGATAAGCCGCGCCGGCCGAAGCCAGAACCGCAGCGACCGCAGGAACAAAAATTAGTGCTTTCATACTGATTTAAACGCGGAAAAAGAGCGGGGAGGTTCCCCAAAACGCAGGGGCTGCTCCCAAAATCGACAAAAGCGCCCTTCCCTAAGTAGGAAAGGGCGCTTGAGGCGGGAATTATATTTCTCTAATTGGAACAAACTCCGGTTCCCGGATTGGCCGTGCCGGGCGCAGGAAGCGGCACGTTCTGCGTGTTGTTCAAGTCCAACCCGTCTTGCAGGTTCCAAACTTTCGTGTTGGCTCCCGTAGACGCGGTGCTTGCGCCAGTGTTGTCAATCAGGGAATACTTGGCATGTCCGTCCATGAAAAGCATGTTGGCCCCGCCGGTATGCCGCAGGGAGACCGTATCAGAGTTAAACAAAAAGTAGCCGTCATTGGTGGAAAATGACCCGCCGCCATCGGCTTCTTCCGTCAGCAGCAGCGTGGCGGAAGGGCTGTCAAACTGCGCCAAAGACTTTCCGGGAAAAAGCGCCGTCCCGGCGGGGGCGGTGAACTGCATGGCACAGGAGCTATAAGCATAAGAACTGCCGTTCGCCTGCCCGACGCTGTCGTCTGGGCAAACATAAACTCCCTTGCTCTTCACATACGGGTACAAGCTCCCGCGCGTGACGTCAAACACGGCGGGAGTATTCGGGGCCACGCCGAACACCGAATAATAATTCCAGCCGCCCGAGACGCCGGCCCCGGCTGCGGCTTTCGTAGCCGATGGCATCAGCTCATCCGCGTCTTGGCTATACTGGACAAACGCCAGGCCAAGCTGCTTTTCGTTGGACAGGCAGGCAGTACGGCGGGCGTTCTCGCGTACTTTCTGAAACACAGGGAAAAGAATGGCGGCGAGAATCGCGATAATAGCGATAACTACGAGCAGTTCAATCAGCGTAAAGCCGGAGGGTCGTAAGCGGCGCAGCATAAGATAAGTCCTCTTTTCGTGATGAAGTTTATCACACCTGCGCTTGCTTGTCAATCCTAGCAAACAAGCGGGTTTCAATTTTTCGCTTGAAGGGGCTTACTCCCCTCGTATCGTCGTCACCATTGACTCTGACAAAATTCCGACGCCGGGGATGAACCGCACACGCGGGTCCGCCGCCAGCCGCATCCACTCAATCAGCGGCGAATCGTCCAGCAGGTGCAAAGTCCGGCGAGCATCCGCCACTCGCACCAAGCCTTCAAGGGCCGCCCGGTCACACAGCGCCAGCACGTCGGACGGCACCGGCAGCGGAGCCGACTCAGGCAAGGCGAACAAGTTGCTTGCCGCTATCTCTGCACGGGTCAGCACGTCCGCGCCCATCAGCGGCTTGCGGCCCAGCGGCAAGGTCAGCGTCAAGTCATCACTGACTTTGGGAGGCTCAACGCCCAGCATCAACGTCACCAAGCTGTCACCCCGGCGCAGCACAAAGTCCGGCATCTGAATTCCGAGCGCCGAAATTGTCGGCTCCGGCAGCCGCTTGACCCGCCAGCCGTTCGTTTCGCCTGCCAATCGTCGCCGCGTCGTTTCCCGAAGCAAGTCTTTGTGCAGCATCAAGCCCGCCTCAAACCGCTTCTTGAACGCTGGCTTCTCCGCCGCCGCACCTTTCAGCGGCAGCCCCAGCACCCGCAGCAAATCCGTCGCCAGCGTCAGCCGGAACGGTTTCGCGTTCAGCCGCGCTTCGGCATAACCGCCCGTGTTCCGCGTCCCATACGCTGCCACCAAATGCAGCAGGCAGCGGCCCAGACGACCCGCCCGGCGCGGTAGAATAGACGGCACATCTGTTTCCGACAGCGTGACCGTGCCGGCGTCGGCGCTGACCACGGCCTTGACCCCCAGCGCCCGTGCCAGAGCGCGGATTTCGGCGGCATCACTGGATGTGAGCGATAATCCCAGCAGCTCGATCAGCGTAGACCGGCGCAGCACCGTATCCAGCGAATGAAAGTTATACAACGCGACAATGTCGGCAGGCGTCGGCACCGTGCCCAGCCGTGTCAGCATTTGATTGTCTTCCGCATCCGAATGCAGCAGCGTGTCCCACTGATGCGCCGTCAAGCAAAACTGGGCGGCCAGCGCCTCGTAACACGCCGCCCGCTCGCCTTCCGCCAAGAAGCCGTTGTGCTGCTCGTTGACATAGGCATAGGTGAACGCCCGGACTTCAATCGGCTTTGTCAGCCCGGCGTCCCGCAGCCGCGCCGCGCCGTCCCGCCCGACCAGCTGCCGGAAGTCCGGCGTCTCATACTTGTAGAACTGGCCCAAACACGCCACAATGCCCCGCGCCAGACGCGGGTCGCCAAAGAAGTCCGTCATCGCCTGCGCGTCCATATCTTTGCGCCGCTTGCCCGCCGCCGCGTCAAACGTCCGAATAGCGATCTCTAACCGCGCAATCGCTTTCTTGTCTTTAAGCTGATGCGGATACACCGCCGCCGACCCGCCCACAACGCTGCTTTTGCGCGAAGTCTTCTTGAAATCTTCCTGCCGAAACGCCATATTTTTAGCTTCCTAATGCCCCCACCCCCAGCCCCTCCCCCGTCGGAACGAGAGAGGGGAGCCGGAAGTTAAGAGAGGGCTAATTACTATTCCTGCACTCTTACCCCTCTCCCACGAAGTGGGGGCAGGGGTCGGCGGGAACCGCCGGGGGTGGGGACTTCTTCTACCCCTCAGCCTTCTCCACCGGCTTGCGCCGCCGCGCCGTCTTCACTTCGCTGGTGCCGCGTGACACGATCTCGTACAAGTACGCATGGCCCGGCTTCGGGCGCAGCACCCGCCCCAAGCGCTGAATGTACTCGCGGGTCGTAGACGACCCCGACACCACAATCGCCACGTTTGCATCGGGAACGTCCACGCCTTCATTCAAGACCCGCCCCGTCACCAGCTTGGAGTAGCGCTGCTGCCGGAACTTGTCCAGAATGTCCCGCCGCTCGTCGGCATGAGTGCGGTACGTGATCGCGGGCAGGCACAGACGCCGGGACAGGTCGTTCACCAGCACGTTCCATTCGGAAAACACGATCACTTTGTCATTTTTATGCTCCGCCAGCAGTTCTTCCACGGCCTTGACTTTGCGCTCGGCGTTCATCGCCAGCATCCGCGCTTCCCGGTGCGAGCGCAGGGCAAGACGCGCCGTCGGATCATGCCCCGCGCTTCGGATCAGTGCTTCAAACAAGTTCGCCGCCCCGGTCATCATCAGCTTCGTGCGATTGGCCGCCATGTACCAGGAAAACTCCGCCGTTAGGCGGTCGTAACGCGCCTGCTCGTCATCGGTCAAATCCACCGAAACCCGCTGCACTTTGTAGTCGGCGATATGCTTGTCTCGCGCCAGCGTCGCCGGCTGACGCTCAAACACCGTCGGCCCAACCAAAGCAGCAATGTCATCATGCCGCCCGTCCGACCGCTCCAGCGTCGCCGACAGTCCCAGCCGGAACGGCGCGTCGGCGCGGGTCGCGATGGTCCGGTACGACGCCGATGGCAGGTGATGGGCCTCATCAAACACCAGCAGCCCAAATCGCGACAAATCCCGCTTCGGCATCGCCGCCGAGTCATACGTGATAACCGTAATCGGACACTCGCTCTTGAACCCGCCGCCGATCATGCCGACTTCAACGTCAGTCAGCCCGAACTTCGCACAGATCGTGTCATGCCACTGGTGCATCAAGTCAATCGTCGGCACAACCACCAGCGTCGCCACCCGCATCGCTTCCATGACCATCAGCGCGACCACCGTTTTGCCTGCGCCCGTCGGCAGCACCACGACGCCGCGCCCAGAAGCCCGCCCCCATGCCGTCAGCGCGTCCTTCTGGTAAGGCCGAGGCGTAACCCCTAGCGGCGGCAGGTCAAACGGCAGCGCGTACTCGTCGCTCCCCGCTTCCAGCCACGCCGTTTCCGCGTCCTCACCATCCATTTCGTCGTCCCGCTCCAAATCGGCGGCAAACAAATCCAGTTCAATTTCAGTCAATTCCGGCATAATCTGTCTTTCCAGGCACCTACCCCGGCACAAGTGCCTGCCCCTCCCGAAGCGGGAAGGGTAGGAGCAAAACAAAGAGGGCGCAGCAAGAGAAGAGGGCGCAGCAAGCAGCGCCCCTACGCTTCACTTCTGAAACTCTTATCCCTTCCCGTTCCGGGAGGGGAAGGCACTTGTGCCGGGGTAGGTTCCTAACTGGGTTCCTACTCCTCAAACAGCGACAACTGCCCCCACTGCGCCGCCCGCTTCGGGCCGACGCCGTAGACGCCCCCGGCGCGGCCTGACCGCGCCGCTTCGGCAAGCTGCTCCGCCGAGGAAACGCCGAGCGTCTCATGCAGGCGCTGGGCAAGGCGCGGGCCGACGCCCGGCGCGGCCATCAGCGCCCCGATATGCGGCGGCAGGTCAGCGCACAGCTCGGCGAAATACTCCATGCGCCCTGTCTTAGCCAGTTCCGATAGCTTGCGCTGCAACCGCTCTCCGAGAACACCTTTGCGCCGCCGAAGCGTCTGGCCGTCATCGCGCAAAACAGCCACTGCGTCGTCGCGGCGGCCCATCAAGGCCCGTGCGCCGTTCTCGTATGCCTGAATCCGGTACGGGTTGTCCTGCTTGTCTTTCAAGAGCGTTGCGATCTTGAATAGCGTTTGCGCCATTTCTTTGTTAGTTAATTCGCTTGGATTTTGTGTCATCATTGGAGGTTTTCCACTGCCGAACAGATGTCCTATTATACCCAAATAAGACGTTTCTCGTCTACTCTTTGTTCCGAAAACCCGGCTTGACAGAGGAAAAAAATGACGGTATGATAACAGGGATACAAGGGGAGGGGATAAGGACAATGGCAGCCCGGTTTTGCTCGCAATGCGGTCAGGAAGTGTCTTCGGCAGCAAAGTTCTGCCCGAACTGCGCGGCCCCGCTGACAGGCAATCCTAGCGCTCCGGCTCCGTCTGCCCCCCTGACGGCACATCGGTTAGACAGCGCCGCCCGCAAATCCCGCTCCTTGCTGCTGCCCGCCGCCATTGTTGCCGTGGTCGTGCTGGCCGCCGCGCTGGCCGTTCTCGCCGCCCGCAGCCGGCAGCAGGCATCTCTGGTGACCAGCCCGCCGCCGACCGCGATCACTGCCCCCGCCGTCACTAATGCCCCGTCCCTGCCGCCTTCCACCGCCCCGCCGCTGACCAATGCCCCGACGCAGCCGCCAATCACCGGCCCCGCCGTCACCAATGCGCCCGACAAGCCTGCGCCGAGCCTGCCGCCCGACGTTGCCGCTTATTTAACTTTCTTGCAGGGGATTGAGCAGAAGCGCATCGCCTTGAACAACGATGTATCAGGGGCAAACGCCATGCTGGGGGTCGCGCAGGGGATGCAGACGCAGGGAACTCAGGGCGCAGGCAGCGACGCCGATCCCGACCAGTCCGGCGCATCCAGTAATCAAGACGCCGCGAAGCAAAACACGCAGAAGCTTAGCCAGGGCTACAGCGACTACGCTCTGAAATGGCAGGCATTGATCCGAGAGTTCCGCACGACGCCCGCACCGCCGGCCTGCACCCAGCTTGCCGCCCGCTACCAGACATTCCTCGGCGACTACACGACCGTCATCTCCAAAATGCAGGTCGCGCTCCTGAACCACGACTCCAGCGGCCTGCCCGACCTCAGCGCCGTTTCCCAGGTCCAGGCCCAAGTCAACACTGACGGCGCCCAGGCGGACAGCGCCCTTTCCGACCTGTGCGCCCGCTACGGCGTCCAAAAGCCCTTCGTCATCGCCCCCGAAGGCGCAGCCCCGTCGCTTTTAGGACATTAGAAAGCCCCCTAGCCCCCAATAATGGGAGATAGGGGGCAGTTTTATCCCAGCCCATCTCCCGCTACTATATCGCGGCTTCGCAGATACGTCATGCGCCGCTCGGCAAACACAAACAGCGGCACCGACAGAAGGAGCGCATACGCACTGTTGCCCGCAAGATACCGCATCAAACACCACCGATATTCGAACGAAAAGTCCGGGAACAGCCTGATCTCGACGTAGACACTCAGGCCGATAATCGCGACGAACAGCAGGGTAGACAATCCCTTCAGCGTCTTCTGGATTTTGGGAAATGTCGCCAAAGCCGCGCCGACACCAACGCCAAGAATGAACATCGACGCCACGAACAACTGACCGCTGCCCCACGCCCAAAACGCATCCTTGAAAAAAGTGGCGTAAGGATTCTCCGCAATCCAGGGCGCTGCCAGAACATATAAAATGATTTCGCCGACACTCGCCGCTGCCCAGGCCGCACCGACTGCGGCCGTCTGCCCAAAGATTTTACCCCAAAAGATTTGACGCATGGAAAGAGGCGTCAGCAGCACAAACCCCAGTGTTCCCTGCTGACGGTCTTTGGCGATCAAAGTTTCCCCAATCACCTGCCCGCGAAAAGCCAGCGCGTAGCACTCCGCCGCTAGCAGCAGCGATGCCAGCGCGACCCAGACAAAGCCCGGCCCGCTCTGCTGCCCAGGGAAAAAGCGGAACGGCGACAGAAACGAAAAACTTTGAACCACATCCGGGTAAATCCACCCAGCAGCGATGGCAGCGGCAAAGGCGGCGGGAGCTAAAACAAGGAAGTCAAACCAGCGGCCGGAACGGGTCCGAACGCCCATCTCGTAGGTGAAAAGGGGATTGTCCGTGCGGCTTGTGATCCAGCCCATCAGCGCCGCCGTCCGCGCTTCGTTGCGCGACGGCGCACGTTTTATAACGGCAGCCTTTACCGGCACAAGCGCGTCAAGCCGCGCCTGCCGGTGGAACACGGTCATCAAGGCGATGCCGACAAGCGCCGGAACAGCGGCGCAAATCCAAAACGACGGCAGCGATGCCAGATGCCACGCCGGGAATTGGGACAAAAGGCCCGGCCCGCCCGCGAACAAACGCACCCAAGCAGCGACCGGGCTAAAGGCTGCCGCCGGACTGCCCCCCGGCACCGACAGCGCCGCAAACGGCACCCCGTACAGCAGCCCCGTCGTCAGCCACTTGCTGATTTTCGGGATCGCCCGGCGAACGCCCACCGCCCAAGCTACCGTGCTGACACCCACCAATGCAATTTTCCCAGCAATCTCATAAACAGGCCGCGCAAACGGCGACAGGCCGCCCAATAGGCAGGCAAATAAGAATATGCCTAACGCCACACCCAGCGGCCGGAGCGTCCGTCGGAGCGCCCGGCGCAGCACACGCGCCGGGCTGCGGAACTCAGTTCGGTCCCCAAGCTGCGGCGGCACGGCGAGGGCGCGGCCACAGACGTTCGGCAGGGAAAAGCCGCCGAGAAGCAGCAGCAAACCCGCCGCGTCCCAGTCCGGCCCCGTCGCGAACGTCTTTGCTAGCCCCGCCGTGTCCCCGCTTTCCACCCACGCCCGCCAAACCACGCCCAGCGCACACGCGCCCGCCGCCCGCGCCGTCCAGCGTCCCAGCGTCTGCGCCCGCGTCCAAATCGGCAGCCGGTGCATTTCCGGCACGCTGCCCGCCGACAGCGCCGACGCCGAAGACAGCGCTGACCCGGCCCATTGCATCGCGATCAGCGGCAGAACATAGAAGATGGGAGACAGCGTCAGATGAAAGAACGGCAGCCGGTCCCCCAAAACCTGCGCCGCGTAATAGGGCCACGACAAAAAAATCAGAAACGAAAAGCCCGACAGCAGCGGCAAGTTCAGCGCCGAAAACAGGTGCGTCATCCACCCGCCGCCCAATGCCCCCAAGAAGCGGCCAAAAAACAGCACCCCTAAAACGATAGGGAACCCGACTCCAAGATACGAAGCCCGGCGCATCGTCCGGCGATTGGTCACCGGCGCAAACTGCCCCGCCGGCGACTCCGGCGTAGGCGCCAGCCCCGATAGCGCCGGGACCGCATATGCCGGCGGCTGATAACACAGCAGCGCCAGCACCAGGTAAAAGCAGGCGATGTCCCGCCAGGTCAGCCCGCCGAACTCCCCCAGCAGCGCATATACCGGCAGACCCGCCAGCGCCAGCAGTGCCGCCGCCCGCGCCGGCCCCACCCCCATCGCCAGCAGCATTTCCGCCCGCCGCAGCGGCGTCATCAACAGGTCCGGCAGCGTCGCCCGCCGTGCTTCGTCCGCCAGCACCACCGACGACGCCGTCCGGGCATTCGCTACCAGCAGCACATGCACAAACGACACCACGACAAACAGCACCGTTGGGAACGACGCATGGAACAAAAAGTTTAGAATAAAATGAAACGCCGACGTGCGGCCATACCCGCCTTGCAGCGTCAGCCCGCCCAGCAGCAGCCCACCCACTAAGACAATTACCGCCGCCAGGCGCAGGCTTGATCCCAACCCCTGCGTTTCCGCCCGGCCTAGCTTCCGTAGAAAGGGGTTGTCCCGCAGCCAAATCGGCCTGCCGCCAGCGCCGAGACCGAAATCAGCCCGCATCTGCCCAAGCAGCCATCCCGCTCGCCGCGTCCACCGCTTCACCCGACGCCAAATATATTGAGGTTTAACCAATAGTCGTAGTACGGTCAAGAACCG
>CAXTRL010000106.1:1269-10346 GCA_964246575.1 uncultured Armatimonadales bacterium | reverse complement strand
ACAATAAGTTTAAGCGCCTGGACATTTCCGATGCCCGGACTTTGGTTGGCTATGTTCCGCAGGATGATTCTTTCGCCGAAATGCCGGGCCTGCGCGAGCTGCATTTAGAAGAACATGCCGACAGCGTGGACGGCGCGATAGAGCCGTCCCATTCCGGCCTCCGCTGAAGCTTGGGTTCACGGCGCTTTCAGAAAACTTGGGTAAGCTCTTAAAGCCGGCCGATGTGGGCCTGGTGGGAGTAAACTTTGCAGTATCTTTTGATTGGCTTGATTGCGCTGTCGGGGCTGGGCCTGCCGGTGCAGGACGCGCTGAATGCCCAGCTTCGCAGCACATTAAAGTCCCCCATGCTGGGGGCTTTGCTGTCGTTTATAGTTGGTGCGGTGGTGCTGAGCGCGTTTGCGGCGTCCGGCGTGCTGGGTCACGGAAAGCTGGGGGCGCTGACCAAGACCCACTGGTGGGTGTGGATGGGCGGCGGCCTGCTGGGAGCGTTTGCGGTGACTGTCGGCCTGATCGGCATTCCGAAAGTCAGCGCGGGGGTTGTCATTGCGGCGACGGTGCTGGGCCAGCTTCTTTCGGCGGTCGTAATTGACCACTTCGGCTGGTTTGGGGTCCCGCGCGTGCCGCTGAACCCCTGGCGCATCACCGGAGCGCTCGGCTTGTTTGCCTGCGTCTTGATGATGCAGAAGAAGTAGGCCCCCCACCCCCGGCCCCTCCCCCATCGGAATGAGAGAGGGGAGCGGAATGAGAAAGGGGCGGACAGTTCTGTTTTCAACAGCGCGACGGCATGATTTACAAGTCAAGGCCGGCTTGGCCCGACGCGGCGGCAATGGCGGAGGCGGCCTTGAATGAGACGTTGGAGCCGACGGTGACTGGAAAATCAAAGCTGTTACCTGCCAGCAGCTCGGCGATGGTGCGGATCTGCATAGCGGGAACCTGCCGCCCCACCCCGGTTGCCGCTTTGTAGTAGCCCGCCGACAGCGCTTCCGCCTTCATGTTCTTGGTTGGCGCTTCTAGGGTGACATAGAAGCCAAGCGCGGCGTTCAGGCCCGACATTGCACCTCGAAGCTGCTGGACTCCGGGCGAGCCGACTTTGCCGCCTTTGACTTGAATGACTGCTTTAGTCAGCTCTTTCGCGCCCACATCAAAGTATGCCAAGCCGTCAATGCCGCCGTCCGCGCCTTTCTTTTCCTGCGGGATGGCCGGGACCAGCCCCACCGCCCACATCTCAAACTTCTTGTGGTCGGCCTCAAACATGGCCCTTGCCCCGGCCTCATCGGTGGGCAGCCCTTCCACCTGGAACGCCCGCGCCAGTGTCCCCGCATTGGCTTTGTCGGCGGCGGACAGGAGGCGGATGTCGCGGGCCTCAAACTGGTCAAACAAGCGTTTCTGGATCAGCGACGTCGCAATCGGGGTCACATCAATCCCCAGCCACTGCCGCCCCAGCTTTTGGGCCGCGACAATCGCCGTGCCGCATCCACAAAATGGGTCAAGCACAACATCGCCGGGATTGCTGGACGCATTGATAATCCGTTCCAGCAGCGCAATCGGCTTCTGCGTCGGATAGCCAAGACGTTCCGCGTGCAATGCGCTCAGAGCGCTTATATCGTCCCAAATGTTTTGTATGGCTTCACCTTGCAGTTCATCCATGTAGCGCTTCCGCCTAATGCGCCCATCAATTGTCTTCGGAAAAATCAACCTGCCTTCAGCATCCCACAGCTTCATTTTCTCCTTCGAGATAGCCCAACCGTATGCAGGCGGTTGGTAGCCTTTATACTCATATGTTAAGTTCGGGCGCGGTGATGGGCTGGCTAAATTGTCCGCTGCATAGCGTCTGCCATTCTCATCTACGAACTTGAAAAACTTGTCAAGATACTCTTGGTTGTTGGCTCGGTAAAGCTGGTGAAAAGTCGTAGCCTCGGATTTGCCGTAAAAGAAAATAATGTCCGTTGCCGTACCAAATCTTTTGCTGGTTCCTCCGGTGTCTCCACGCCCAGTCTTGCGCTTCCAAATAATTTCGTTGCGGAAGTTTTTAGGACCAAACAAAGCGTCTAAAATTAACTTGAGATAATGCCCAACTGTTTGGTCGCAGTGCAGGTACAGGCTGCCGGTGGGCTTCAGGACGCGCCAGAGATGGTAGAGGCGCGGGGCCATCATCACCAGGTACGCCATGACATCGTTCTCGCCCAGCGTGTTATGGAACCCCCGCATCAGCTCAATCACTTTGGGAACCGGACACAGATCGGCAAACTCCGCCCAGGCTTCCGCCGCGCCCGCCCAGTTCCAGGTATCGCCGAACGCTTTAATCTGCGCCGGGCTTTCGCGGCCTGACTGCTCCCGAAACAAGACATTGTAGTCGCGGTTGGAATTGAACGGAGGGTCAAAGATACACCAAGTCAACTGACTGGTCCGCAAGATGCTTTTGCATCACTTCCAGATTGTCACCATAAAAAAGTGAGTTCACTTGGATTTCTCCTCTCTTTTCAGGATAATAATTTCGTCAGCATTGCCAGAAACGGTCTTAGGAAGGAATTTTTCATGCCGCACACCCCGCGTGTGGAACTGATTTGTGAAATCTGCGGCAAGTTTGTCCTGCTGCCGCCCAGCATCATGGCGCAGGGGCGACGGCGCTGCTCGGCCAAGTGCATGGCGGCAGCCTATTCCCAGCCCACTGAGTATACCTGCCTCGGCTGTGGAAAAACAGCCACCGCCAGCCCCAGCGTCGCCGCCAAGCGCAAGTATTGTTCCCAAGCCTGCCGGCGTGTTCACCAAAAGGCGCACATTGTCTGCGAGGTCTGCGGCAAAGAGCGGCGGGTCACACCGACTTGTCTTAAGCAAGGCGCACGCTTTTGTAGCTGGCAGTGCGCCCGCCAGGCGCTCAACACTCCGAGGCCGGTGGTAATTTGTCAGCAATGTGGCAAGGAGTGTTCGGTCCCTCCCAGCCGCGTTCGCCAGAAAATGCGGTTTTGCTCCCATTCCTGCCGCAGCATCTACACCGTTCTGCACATGCCGTCGCGCGATACGACGATTGAACTGATCCTGTATCAGACCCTAGAAGAACTTGGGATCAAGTTTCTGTGTCAGCACCCAATTCCAGAAGCGGGGACAATCCCAGACGCCTACATCCCGGAAGGCAAAGTTGCGCTTTATGCGGACGGTGATTACTGGCATAAACTTCCGAAAACAGCGGCACGGGACCAGCGGCAAAACAAGCGCCTGGCCGAGTTAGGTTATTGCGTCAAGCGATTTTCCGAAGCGGAATTGCGCCAGGATGCCGTCACGCTGCTTAAAAAAGCACTCGATTTGTGAAACAGCTTATCCCGAAGCGTCAAGAACATGCTGCTGCAAGATGGAAAGATTGTCGCCGGGGAAAAGCGTGTTGGACATAGAAGAATTATAGCATAGCAGGCGGTGACGAGCAAGGGCAGAGGCGACAAAAGCATGGCCCGAGGCTGCACCCGGACGCAGCCTCTATTCTCGTTCCAGGAGCTGGGTTTCGGGGGAGGCTTGGATGGTCTGGTTGCGTCCGCCGCGCTTGGCGCGGTATAGGGCGTTGTCGGCGAGGGTGACGAGGGCCTGGGTATCGTCGGTGATGTCCGGGTAGGTGGCAACGCCGAGGCTGATTGTTTTGAAGACGACCAAATCAGGGTCGGCGGCGAAGCCGGGGAACAGGGTGCGGGCAACGGCTTGGCGCAGGCGCTCGGCGGTTTGGAAGGCTTCTTCGGAAGGGGTTTCGGGCAGGACGACAAGGAACTCTTCGCCGCCGAAGCGCCCGACCCGGTCTACGCCGCGCACCTGGCCTTGCAGGATGTCCGCCATCATTTTCAGCAGCACGTCGCCCTGCACATGGCCGTAAGTGTCGTTGTAGGACTTGAAACCGTCTACATCCAGCATGATTACCGAAAGCGGATGGCCGTAGCGCTGGGCGCGGCGGCGCTCGTCGGCCAGCACGGTCTGCATGTGGCGGCGGTTGAAGAGGCCGGTCAGGGCGTCGGTGACGGCCTGGCTGTAAACGTCCTGGTGGGCGCGGACATTGGCAAGGGTCGCGGCGGCCTGGCTGGCAAGCGCTTGAAGTCGCAACAAATCACGCCGGGAAAATGCACCGGGCGCATCACGCTCAAGCTGGGCGACGCCCATAACTTGGTTTCCGGCGACCAGCGGCAGCAGCAGCATGGCAAACGACGATGCGCTGGGCCGCCGTTCTTCCGCAGCCAAGCGCGGGTCCTGAGTTCCGTCACGAACGATCACAGGTTTTTTCCGTGCGGCAGCTCGTCCGGCCAGCCCTTCGCCGAAACGCAGGGAGACGGCGCGGCTTGCGCCGCTTTCCTTTGGGTTCGCCGTGCATTCCAGCCGGGTGTCCGACTCGTCGGTCAGCCACAGCGAAGCCCGGTCGCAGGAAACAAGCGACGTGCTGAGCTGTAAGAACAGATCGGCCACGCGCGGGGCGCTGGTCTGGGACACCGTAATCGCGCTGATTTTTTCCATCGCCCGCACCTGCTCCCGCAGGCCGGCCACCTCAAAGCCAAAGTGCGCCACAACCACAACTAAAGCCAGCAGCGCCGCAGCGCCGGACAAGCCGGCCATTCCAAAGCGGGGGAATGCCAGCGCCATCAGCAGCACGGCGGGGGCCGCCGCGCAGAGCGTCGCCGCTTCCAGCTTCCAATTTTGGAGCGCATGGCGGCGCACGGTACGCTCCGCTCCCTGATGCCGACGCAGGCACAGCCGCCGCCCAATCAGAAACACGGCGCTGTACGCTCCCGCTGTCAGGAGGGTCTTTGGCAGGGTCTCCGTCACCAAATGTGGCATCAAGCCGCCGGCCAGCGCGGCCAGCAGCAGGCACACCCCGCGCTCCTGCGCCAGCCGCCGGGCCAGCGGCGTTTCACGCGAAAATGCAAACGCCGCGCTTGCCAGCAGCAGCGGCAGCAGCGCCAGCCCAAGCGGCAGCAGCAGTATTCCCGCAAGCCCCACCGCCGGCAGCAGGCCGACCCGCTGCCCGCGCGGCCCCGTCGCCGGCAGCCCAGTCGCCAGCAGCGCCAGCACGGTGCAAAAAAGGAACATAGGCGCATGGGCCGAGCCGCGCAGGAAAATGCCGAGAATGATCCCCGCCGTCAGCATCCCGCAGGCAGCCAGGCCCAGGATCGGGCGCGGAGACTGGCGCGAGGCAGCGGCAGGAGGCGGCAGGGTGCGAAGCGGGAGAAGTTCAGTTTCCGGGGGGGCGGCCACGCCGTCTTTCTGTGTCATAAAAATCTGTGTCATAAGAAAAGACAAATTGGAAAAAAAGTTAAGCGATTGTTCCTTACTCTTGCGAAAAGTTAAACAATTATTTTTGCAATTATTTTTGCATCGCCCTAAGTTCTTTCCAAACCATACCCTGCGGGACAAGAGACAAGCCCGCCCGCTCGAAGTTGCGGAAAGTGGTTGTGCCGGGACTGCCGCCTCCCAAAACTAAATCGCAGCCTAGTTCCGCAGCGTCTGCAATTCGCCGGCGGATCAAAGCGCTCTGGACGCCGCGCCCACGATACGCGGGAAGCACCCCCGCCGCGCCGCAATAGCCGACGCCATCTACAAGGGGGAACGAAGCCATTGCAGCCAGCTTGCCGTCCATTTCGGCGAGGTAACGCACGCCGCCGGGCAGCGCGTCTTCGGCCCACTGGAACGCTCGGTACTCAGGTGCGGCTTCCTCTTGGCCCGTGAACGCCTGCTGGAACAGGTCCAAATAAAGGTCTTTTTCGTCCGGCCCGGAGCGGCGCACGACAACCCCGGCAGGAGCGGCAGGCGGCGGCAGGGCAGACGGCACAAGCGCCGGAACCGCGCTGCTGCCCTGGGACCAGAGGCCGGCTTCAGTCAGATGTTGGAACAGCACGGTATTTATCTGTCCCGGCGTCACCGTCAGCGTGAACCGCAGACCGTCGCCCTGGTAGAAGCGGCACAGGTCGCTGAGTAAACCGAGATCGCCGGCCCGAAACCCAGCAATCCGGTTCTTGCCTGCCAGCAGAGGGTGCCGGACTTTGACGGCAACGCCTTCACCAAAAGCGCGGAGGCTGATGCCGAACGGATTGCCGGGCAGGCTTGCCGCCGCGCCCATGCGAGCAGCATGAAAGTCTACAGAGAAGCGGTCTATCCGGGCGATGAGTGCGGGAGTGATGTGCATGAGACGGTACTTAGGCCGGGGAGCTGTGATGGGTGAGAAAGCCCCGCCATAAATGGCAGGTCTGGCGGCGCAGACGCCAACCGGTCTGCGACCGGAAGATAAAGAAATCGGCCTCATATTCTTCCGCACACCGTGCGGTTGGCGTCTGCGCCGCCAGACCTGCCGTTCACGGCGGGTATATTCACGCAGTTTCTTAGGCCGGGGAGCCGTGGCGGGCGAGAAACCAGTCTTGGACGCTGAAGGGAGGCTCGCCGGGCGCGGGATAGCGGCGGACATAGGAGCCGTCGGGCTGGAGAACATGGGTGCTGACGGTGTCTTTGAGGTACATTTCCAGCATGTCGTCACGGATTTGCTTTTTAAGCGCGGCGTCTTCCACCGGGAACAGCACTTCCACGCGGCGGTCCAAATTACGGCGCATTAGGTCCGCCGAGCCGCAGTAAATCTGGTAGCGGCCGCCGTTCCCAAAATAGTAAATGCGCGAATGCTCCAAAAATCGCCCGACAAGGGACACGACGCGGATGTTCTCGGAGACGCCCGGCACGCCGGGGCGCAGGCAGCAGGCCCCGCGCACGATGAGATCAATTTTGACCCCCGCCTGCGCGGCGGCGTACAGCGCCTGGACAATCGGAATGTCGGACAGCGTGTTGGTTTTCAGGATTAGCCGGGCTGGCTTGCCGCGCCTGGCCCAGTCGGCTTCGCGGGCGATCATCTGCAAAAAGCGCTCGCGCATGTTGACCGGCGCGACCAGAATTTTACGGTAGCGGCGCTGGCGCGAGTAGCCGGTCAGCAGGTTAAACAGCTCGGACACGTCGGCGGCGATGTCGGGCCGGGCGGTGAACATGGACAAATCGGTGTAAATGCGGGCCGTGATGGGGTTGTAGTTGCCGGTGCCGAGGTGGACATAGCGGCGCAGCGCCCCGCCCTGCTCTTTGCGAACCACCAGTGCCACTTTGCAGTGGGTTTTGAGGCCTACTAACCCATAAACGACATGGACGCCGGAGTCTTCCAGGGCTTTGGCCCATTCAATGTTGTTTTCTTCGTCAAACCGCGCTTTCAGCTCCACCAGCACGGCGACCTGGGTATCGTCATCGCGGGCCGCCGCCAGGGACTTAACGATCGGCGAGTTGCTGCCGACCCGGTACAAGGTCTGCTTGACCGCAAGAACGCCGGGGTCGTTGACGGAGCTTTTGATGAAGTCTAAAATCGGGCCGAACGCATCATACGGATGATGCAGCAAAACATCCTGCTCGCCGATTACATCTAGGATAGATTGGTCGGGATCGGCCAGCGCCGGCGGCACAAACGGCAGCAGGGGCGGGTCTTTCAGGTCAGGCCGGTCCCCCTTCCAAATCTGCATCAAATCGGACAAGCCAAGCGGGCCGGGCAGGGCGTACACGTCGGCAGGGTCCACCAGGAGGTTCTCAATCAGCAGGCCGCGCAGCCGGCCCGGCATGGCGGTCGTGACTTCCAGACGGGCGACGTCGCCGAACTGACGCCGCCGCAAACCTTGCTCGACCGTTTGCAGGAGGTCCGAAGCATCATCTTCTTGGATCTCTAAATCGGCGTCGCGGGTGACTCGGAACGGATAGCTTTCGGTCACTTGCAGGCCGGGAAACAGCGACTCTAAATTGGCGGCGATGACCTGTTCCAGCCAAACAAAACACGGCTTCCTATCCGGCTCTTCGGCGGGACACGGCACAAAGCGCGGCAGAACGCCCGGTATCTTCATGCGGGCGAACCGCTCCCCAAGCTCAGGGTCCCGCACGACAACGGCTAAGTTAAGACTGAGGTTAGAAATATGCGGGAACGGGTGGCCCGGCCCCAGCGCAAGCGGGGTCAGCACCGGAAAAACGTCGCGCTCGAAATAAATCTTCAGCGCCTTTTGCTGGGCGCGGGACAGGGACGCATGGTCCCTGATCTCAATCCCCGCCGCCCGCAGCGCCGGCAGCAGATCGTTTTGGAAGACTCCGGACGCTTCGGAAAGCTGGGGGCCGACTCGCGCCCGGATGGCGGCAAGCTGCTCGGCGGAAGTCATGCCGTCGGGGGACACGTCGGTCATGCCCGCCGCGACCTGCTGCTGCAAGCCGGAAACGCGCACCATGTAATACTCGTCCAAATTGGAGTGGGCGATTGCGACAAACTTGACCCGCTCCAGCAGCGGCGTCTCCGGCTCCCGCGCTTCGCCCAGCACCCGCTCGTTGAAGTCCAGCCACGACAGCTCCCGGTTCAAGTACAGCGACGGGTCGCTGAGGCTGGGCGAGATGACCAGCTCTGGAACGACTAGATCTGGAATGACCGGCTCCGGCGGCATCACATCCTGCTCGTCCGCGTCTTCACCGGGCAGCACCGTAGGATTTGGAGAAGCCAAGTTCGGAGTAGAAGCTAAGTGCGGAAAAGAAGCGAGATCCGGCATGGGCAAAAAGTCCTCAAGATCAAGTTCGGTCAAAGCTAGGCCGATTCCTGCCTGATTCAGTGAGAAAACAGGAAAGCCGCCAGCATTTGCCGAAATGACTGCCATGTTCGGTCTCCTTACAAACGCCATCAACGCGGTGCTGCTCCTCCTAGTGGCTGCCGCGCCGCTGCTGCCCGCCCCGCACAAGCTCAGCCGCAGCGCTTTTGCTTTTTGGCTGCGAAGCGGGCTGGGAATTGGGATCGGAGTCGTGCTGGCTGAAAGCGGCAAGCATTTCGAGGTTTGGCCGGGCCGGGATACGTTTCCGAGCGGCCATGAAACGCTGGCGCTGGCCGCCGGCACCTGCCTGGTGGTCCGAAACCCGCGCTGGCTGGCGCTGGTCCTGCCGCTGGCGGCCTTGCAGGGCTGGTCGCTGGTGGCGGGCCATTTCCATCGCCCGGTGGACGTTGCAGGGGCGCTCCTCACCGGCATTCTGCCGCCGCTCGGCTGCCATTTCTACAAGCATCCTTTGGGGAATTA
>CAXTRL010000106.1:0-1259 GCA_964246575.1 uncultured Armatimonadales bacterium | reverse complement strand
AGAACGACGAATTAGCGCAAGAGTGTTGACAGCAGGTTTCGGGGCGGGTATACTTTCCTCGCTTCACTCGATGAAGCCTGATGGCGAGCGTAGTTCAGTTGGTTAGAACGCCAGTTTGTGGCACTGGAGGCCGTGGGTTCAAGTCCCATCGTTCGCCCTTTTCACATTTAGGATCAAGTTAGGATCAAGAAAGCCCGGCTGCGATTACTCGCGGCCGGGCTGTTTTTTGTTTGGTTCGATTAGCCTTGCGCGGCGTTCGAAGTGGCCTCCCATGCTTCCCAAGTAGCAAGGCGATCTGCGTAGGTGGCACGCACCAGGGGCAAGTTTTGGTTGCCGAGGAAGAAGCGCAGGGGCGGGTTTTCGGCGTCTACAATTTTGAGAACGGCTTCTGCGGTTGCTTGCGGATCGCCGCGTTCTATGTTCATCAAGTTTGCCATGACTTGCTTGCGAAGGTCTGCGTAGGCTTCCATGCCCTCAGTCCTCTTCGCCGACTTCCCGAACTCCGTGGCATACGCGCCGGGTTCAATCAGCGTCACTTTGATGCCGAATGGTTTGACTTCTTGCGCTAGGCTCTCGTGGAGCGCTTCGAAGGCCCACTTGGAAGCGCTGTATTGGCCGATCAGCGGCATTGCGACCAGGCCCAGGGTGCTGGAAACGCCCAGAATATGCCCGCTGCCCTGCCGGCGCAGCAGGGGCAGCGCGGCTTGGATGACCCGAAGCGTGCCGAAGTAGTTTGCGTCAAACTCCGCGCGGACATCAGCTTCGCTTGCTTCTTCGATTGTGCCGATGAGGGAATAGCCGGCGTTGTTCAAAACAACGTCCAGCCGGCCAAAGTGGGCGTGGGCCTGCGAAACGACCTGCTTGACTTGCTCGGCATCGGTCACGTCGAGCGCCAAAGGCAGCACGGCGTCGCCGAAGCGTTCCGCAAGATCGGCGATGCTTGCCGCGTCGCGGGCGGTTGCCGCAACCTTGTCGCCCCGCTTGAGCGCGGCTTCGGTCCAAAGGCGGCCAAAGCCGCGAGAAGTGCCGGTGATAAACCAAACTTTGCTGTCCATGTAATTTCTCCTTGTGTTTCTTCTTCGAGTGCGTGATCATCGGGTACTATGGAGTACTCTTGCGCCCAGTATACCGCTGTATTTGAACATTGTCAAGATAAAAGTGAACACTGTATAGATAAATGAAAAAAAACTGTCAACAAAGATCAACCTATCATCATGGCGCCCTGCGGGCGGCCCTCATTCAAGCCGCCGACGACCTCA
>CAXTRL010000105.1:0-10404 GCA_964246575.1 uncultured Armatimonadales bacterium | reverse complement strand
TCTTCATCTTCGTCCGAAGGACGCTTCTTTGCCGGGGTTTTCTACAACCCCGGCACAACAACCTCTAAAACGCAGCCTCGCTCCAAAACGGTTCGGCTCTGCAAAAACTTTTCTGGAAAGTTTTCATCGGCCCGGCACTCCCGGACGACCGCCGCCGGGAGGAACGCCCTGGGAGCCGCCTGCGCCGGTGGTACCATCGCCGGCCAGCATCCGCTTCAATTCTTCCTGATTCTGGGCGCGGCTCATCGCGCTTTCGTAGGAGATTTTGCCCTCCATATACAGGTTCCGCAGCGATGCATCGGTTGTAATCATGCCGATGTTCGCCGAAGTCTGGATAATAGACGTGATTTGATGCGCTTTCGCTTCGCGGATCAGGTTCCGAATGGCGGCGTTTGCAATCATAATCTCATACGCGCCGATGCGGCCCCGGTTGGAGCTGGCCTGATAGTTCGGCGTTGTCGGAATAAGCTGCTGGGAGATAATCGCCTGAATGTTGTTAGAAAGCTGCAAGCGCACCTGCCCCTGCTGACCGGGCGGGAAGCCGTCCACAATGCGGTCCACGGACGACGCCGCCGAGTTCGTGTGCAGCGTTCCAAAAACTAGGTGGCCCGTTTCCGCGGCGGACACGGCCAGCGACATCGTCTCTAGGTCACGCATCTCGCCGACCAGAATAATGTCCGGATCTTCGCGCAGGGACGCCCGGAGCGCGTTGCCGAAGCTCTTGGTGTCCATGCCCAGCTCGCGCTGGTTGATGACCGACAGCTTGTGGTTATGCACAAACTCAATCGGGTCTTCAATCGTGATAATATGCTCGGAGCGTGTCAAGTTGATCTCGTGGATCATCGCCGCCAAAGTTGTCGACTTGCCGGACCCCGTCGGCCCTGTCACCAGCACCAGGCCGCGCTTCAAATGGGTCAGCTTCTCAAAGATCTTCGGCATTTCCATATCTTCGAGCGTCGGGATCTTGGTGGGGATGAGGCGCAAAGAGGCCGCCACGCTGCCTTTGTCCCGGAAGATGTTGACACGGAAGCGGGCCTTCTTTTGCAGGGCATACGAAAAGTCCAATTCCCAGGTGCTTTCGAACTTCTGGATCTGCTCGTCGGTCAGAATGCCGTACATCATCTGCTGGATGTCCAGCGGCGACATGTTTTCGTAGGGCGTCGGCTTAAGTTCACCGTCGGCCCGGATGACCGGCGGAATGCCGGACGCGATGTGCAGGTCAGAGCCTTTCATCGCGATGATTAAATCCAGCAGCTCGTCAATGTGCAGTTCCTGCACGGACTTCTTCTGCACTGGCTTTGCGGTCGGGCGCGGCTGAAACTGCGGCGTCGTCTGCCCGTTGGTTTGGGGGTTGGTCTGCGGCACGGTTGCCGCCGCGCCGTTTCCCATTGCTGCGATTGGTTCGGCCATAATACACTGCCTCTTTCACAAACGAACAGGCCCCATCCTGCATTCAATGGCAGGATGGGGGCGAAAGCATCTCAACTAGAATCCAGCGGTGAAGACGACGCGCATGACTTCGTCGGGAGTGGTCATGCCTTCCAGGATTTTGAGCAGGCCGTCTTCGCGCAGTTCGCGCATGCCGTTGGCTTTGGCGGCGTCGCGGATGTCGGCGACTGGGGCGCGGCGCACGACAAGCTCGGCAATCTCTTCGTTCATGGTCATCAGCTCATACAAGCCGACGCGGCCTTTGTAGCCTTTGTAGCGGCACTCTTCGCAGCCCTTGCCTTCGTAGAGCGTCACCTGCGCGTTCGGGTCCTCGGGCTTGTAGCCGAACTTCGACAGGAAGTTCGCCGGAACCCGGTATGGCTCCTTGCAGTTCGAGCAGACTTTGCGGCACAAGCGCTGGGCCATGATACCCTGCACGGTCGCGGCAATCAAATACGTTTCAATGCCCATGTCGGCCAAACGCATGACCGCCGACGGCGCATCATTGGTGTGCAACGTGGACAGCACTAGGTGGCCTGTCAGCGACGCTTCCACAGCGATCTGCGCCGTTTCGAGGTCGCGCATTTCTCCGACCATGATGATGTCCGGGTCTTGCCGGAGGAACGACCGCAGGGCTGTCGAGAACGTCAAACCGGCTTTTTTGTTGATCTGCACCTGCGAAACGCCTGACAACTGGTACTCGACTGGGTCTTCCACCGTAATGATGTTCTTCTCAACCGAGTTGATTTTGTGCAGGACCGAATACAGCGTCGTCGTCTTGCCGGAGCCGGTCGGGCCGGTGGTCAGGAACATGCCGTTCGGTTGGGCGACGATTTCTTCGAGCTTCGCCTGCACTTCGGGCGTGAAGCCCAATTTGTTGAGGCCAAGCAAAACGCTGGTCTTGTCCAAAATACGCATGACGATCTTTTCGCCGAACATGGTCGGCAGACACGACACGCGCATGTCATAATCTTTGCCTTCATGCCGGACCGGAATACGTCCGTCCTGCGGCACGCGCCGCTCGGCGATGTTCAGCTCGGCCATGATCTTGAAGCGGGAAATGAGCGCGGCCTGAATGTGCTTCGGCACGGTCATGGTCTCGTTCAAAACACCGTCGATCCGATAACGAATGCGAACGCCTTTGATGCCCGGCTCAATATGAATATCCGATGCTTTTTCGCGGATCGCCTGCATCATAATCGCGTGGGCGATACGGATGATCGGCGCTTCCTCCGAGATTTTTTCCAGCCCGCCTTCGTCGTCTTCATCAACGCCTGAAGAGCCAAGCTCGCCCAGCTCGTTCTTGATTGCGTCCTGAAGGCCGGAGGCGGCGGAAGTCATGTCGTGGCCGTTGCGCCCGCTTCCCAAGCCGCTGCTGCTCGACGTCAAATCCGTAATGGTTTCGCCATCTTTGATGATCGCCGGAACCTGCCCGTTGCCGTTGACAATGGCCGGGTAAGCGGAGCCGCCGTCGCGTCCATTGCCGTTACCGTTTAACGGGCCGGTGACCGGCTTGCTGCCGCTGTACGCCCGAATGATGGCTTCTTCAATCTCGGACTTTGTCGCCAGCACCGACGTGATCTTGCAGCGGGACACCAGCTTCACGTCATCCAGTCCCACCGCGCCGGTCTTGACGTCGCCGATGGCAACCATCAGCCGGTTCGGGGTAGACGTGCTGTCGCGCTTGATCGGCAGAATGTTATACCGCTTGGCGATATGCTCCGGCACCGATTTGATTGCCGCCGGTTCCGGCGACACTTTGCTGAGATCCACAAACTTCAGCCCCAGCGTTTCCGCACGGGCCGAAGTGACATCTTTTTCCGACGCAAGCTGCAAATCTTGAATGATCAATCCCAGATCGCCGGGCGCACTTTTCTGCACTTCCCGCGCGTCCTGCAATTGCTGCTCAGTGATTGCACCTCGTTCAACCAGCACCTCGCCGATGCTTTTTTTAGCCTGCATTACCATAGTGGAAATCTGCCTCCTTACGCAGCCTCTCCCGTCATATCGGTCCATTTCGTTAAATACAAGAATAATGAAAAAAGCAATTTAGAAACAGTGAAGCAGGGCGCAGGCGTGCAGCACGAGCAGTATCCATCATTATAACATAAACGCGAAATTCGGTCAAGTGGTTCCCTTTGCCCCACTTGCAAGCTCGCTTACAGATGATTTACAGCGCTGCCCGAACCGCCTGCGCCATCACGGCCACGGGCATTTCCGAAAGCGGCCTGCCGGTCCAAATCGAAAGCGAAATCGCCCCTTGATACACCAGCATCCCCAGCCCGTTCATTGTTTGACACCCTGCCGCCTCTGCATGTTCCATCAGCCGCGTTTGGGCCGGCGCATAAATTAGATCATAAACAAATGGCTTGGGCGACAGCGCTCCCGGCGGCAGCATCGGCATCTCCCCAGCGCGCGGCATCTCCCCAGCGCGCGGCTGCATCCCTAAAGAAGTCGTGTTGACAAGCAGGTCAAACGGCTCCGTTTCCGCCCCCCACCCCACTGCCAACGCGCGGCCGGGATACACGGCGTTGATGTCCGCCGCCAGAATGGCGCTCCGCGCCTGCGTCCGGTTCGCGATCCGGCACCGGCTGCCCGACGCCGCCAGCGCCCAGGCCACGGCCCGCGCCGAGCCGCCCGCCCCCAGCACATACACTTCGCGCCCTTGAGTCGACTGCCCGGCACTTAGGAGCGACTGCAAGAACCCCGCGCCGTCCGTGCTGTACCCGGTCAGCCGCCCGCGGTCGTTGTGGATCGTGTTGACCGACCCAATCCGCGCCGCCGCTTCGTCTACCGCGTCCAGATACGGCAACACCAATTCTTTCAGCGGCACCGTCACATTCACCCCGACAAGCCCCAGCGCCCGAATTGATTTCACTGCCGCTTCGGCATTGTCCGGCGCGACCTCAAACGGCACATACACCCAGTCCAAACCCAGCGCCTTCAGCGCCGTATTGTGCATGGCCGGCGACCGCGAATGGCTGACGGGATGCCCCCAAACGCCGACGACTTTAGTTGTTCCTGAGATGTTGACTACCGACATTATGTGTTGTCGGCCTTCAACTGACTGCGGGTGGACCGGACGTACAGCAGGAACAAAAAAGCAAGTACAGCGGCGAGGTTTATACCTGTGAATGTAACCCCAGTCTGCGATAAATCCGCAGGTGAATCGGTTGTTGCATTGAAACGTGCACCCAAATACCAGGAAAAATTTGCGCCAACGAAATCGGGACGTACTGCTGGGCCGACTACGAGCCATAATCCGCAGGCGAATGAGTAAAGGAAGCCGGGTGCGGCGATTTGCAACACCTGCATTGCTTGAATGATCAAAGAAACTGCGACGCCTAATGTTTTGTCCAGTGCCAGCAGAACTCCACCCCAGATGGAAGTCCCAAACAACACAATGGCAAAGAATAAAACGGCGTGGCTAACACCCGAAGGAGTTGCGAACACCACTAAATAAAGACCATATAGCCCACCAACAACTTGCAGAGCGGCGACGCCTCTGCGGAAGAAGCGCAGCCAGAACGCGACCAGTTCCGGGTCTGATTGCTCAACTAAAGGAGTATCCATATTACAATATTTTACGGTTTGCGATGGGTGCAAGCAATTAACAGGATAACTAGGCTGAACGCCAGTCGCCGCCTGCCATAAGATTGGCAACTGATAAGTCTTCATCAATCTCCGGCCAGTGCAGGCTGATACCGCCGCCGCCGATTTCGACATTAGCCCGCTGCTCCGACGTAGCTGCAAAAAGACGAGGGAACCAAAGGAGCGGGACGGTAAGTGTGCGCCCGTCCATGAGAAATACTTGGAGTGCCTCGTCAGTGAACTCAACAGCATTGGCAAGCGCTGTTGTTGGTAAGTACGAGCGCTCAAATCTTGACTTAGTCGCTGAAATACTCATCCCATGCCTCCAATAGTTGTGATTGATGCTCCCTGATCAGTTTTTCTATTTCATTAAGTTCCCGCGCACGGAACCCATGGTTCGTTGCCAACCGGACAGGGTCAAGCCAGAACTTAGCTTCGTTCTCGCCTGCTTTAACGTGTATGTGCGGCGGTTCGCGATTCTCGTTGCTGAAAAAGAAGAACCGGTAAGGACCAATTTCGAGAACAGTCGGCATAGTGTTTTCACGGCTTTCGGCGGGCGCGGATCACGAAGAATGCCGCGACGCCGATTGCGGCGGCGATGACCCAGACGGAGCGGCGCTTGGCTTCCGGGGTGCGCGGGTCAGGTATCGCCTCCAGCGCGGCTTCGACGACGGCGGCGGCAGGCCACTGGCCGCGCTCACGCAGGGTGCGAATGACACCGTTTTCGACGTAGCGCACCATCTGGGTGGATATAAATTCTTCTTTGGACAATGCCGGGCGCAGCAGAATCGTGTGCAGGCCGAGGCGATTGCCGGCCAGAACGTCCGTGAACAACTGGTCGCCGAAGACCGCCGTGTTGGACGTGTCCGATCCCATCAGCTTCATCGCCCGCCGGAAGCCGCCGACACGCGGTTTTTGCACCCGGTCCACAAATGGAATGCCCATCGTGTCCGCAAGCTGCTTCAAGCGCTCGGTGTGAATGGTGTTGGACGCGATGCAGATTTTGATGCCCGCAACTTCCAGCTTGGCGAGCCATTCAATCACGCCGGGCATGATCTCGTAATGCTGCCACGGCACGAGCGTGTTGTCTAGATCCGTGATAATCGCTGTGATGCCCTGCGCCTTGAGGTCAGCGGGATCAAGTTCTTTGACATTTTCGATGACGCGGCTGGGGGTGAGGTTTTTGAGTGTGTATAGCATAAAGTTGTCAATTACTGCTGCTTCGCCCGAAGTGCGATTGCTTGGTCCTGCTGGGCCAGCGTTGTGCTGAAGATATGATGTTTGCCGTCCGGCCCGGCGACATAATACAAATACCCGACACGGGCCGGATGCAGGGCGGCCTGGATGCTGGGCAGGCCGGGGCAGGCAATCGGTGTCGGCGGCAGGCCTGAATGCAGGTAAGTGTTGTACGGAGACTCTACCCGCAAATCGGCGTAAAATAAGCGAACTTTATGCACCGGCAGCGCATACTGCACCGTGGCGTCGCATTGCAGCCGCATTCCTGCTTTGAGGCGGTTCAGGTAGACGGCGGCGACAAGGGGTCGGTCGCTGTTCACTTCGGCTTCACGCTCCACCAGCGACGCCAGCGTGATCGCTGCCGGCAGGCCGCCCGGCGTTCGGGCCGCGCTGCCATAGGGAACGACGACCCGTGCCTGGAAGTTCGCCAGCATCTGCTGGATAATCTCGCGCGGCGTCGCGCCCTTCGGGATCGTGTACGTGTCGGGGAACAGATAGCCTTCTAAACTCGCGTTTGGCGGCGTCCAGCCTTGAACGGCAAACGTCTTCCCCTGCGTCTGTGCCAGCGTCAAAAACTGCGTTTCGTTCACCAAACCCGCCTCGCCCAGCCGCCGGGCGATTTGCCGCACGGTGAAGCCTTCAGGAACCGTCACGACATTGCCTGCGGTCTCGCCCAGCGCCATCAGCGCGGCAATCTGGCGCGGCGGCATCGCCGGCGAGATCAAGTACCGCCCGGCGTGCATTTCGCCCGACAAATGGTCCATGCGGCTTGCCAGCACAAACGACACCGGGCTGCGGATCAGATGCTTGCGGGCTAAAATCTCCCCAATCTGCCGCGCACTTTTGCCCGGCGGAATTGTCACCAGGACTGTCTTGGCCTTTGGATTGCCGGACACCGCCCCTAAAAGCTCAATCGTGTAAGCAATTCCAAAAACCGTCGCCAGGGCCAGAACGAGCAGCAGCACCAGCAGCGACGCGCTGCGCCGCACCCGGCGCGGCGTATTAGCAAGATGTGAAGGCATATTCGAATTAAGTTTCCGGCAGCTCTGCCTTCAAGCCAAGCGAGAAGCGAGTACCGCTGTCTTCATCGTAGTGGTCGCCGAACTGCTCTGTCCAGTCAAAGTAAGAGTGATGCAGTTCTTCTTCCGTCGGTCCGGCAATCAGCGTGGAGCGCTTAGGCTCTTCCGCGTTGCTGTGCTCAACTGCATACATTTCTAAGCCTGCGCCGTTAAAGCGATCCAGTTTTACGCACTGCCAGTAGAGAACGCCGTAAGCATTGTGGCTAACGAGTGCAACTACCTTTTCCCTCTGTTCAGCCGTAAAGTCAGCAAACTCGACTTGTTCGGCAACAATCTTTTCCGCACCTTCAATCAGCACATCCACAGAAGCGACCATCAATGCCCCAAAAAGATCGCGGGCCTTTTGCTTGCGTTCGGCCTCATCGGCAGGCAGAGACAAATCGTAACCGTTGAAGACAAGGCTGTCATAAAAAGCGTCGCGCTTTGACATGAGGAGTGTCCTTTTGAGTCGTGCAAAAATTGTACTATTTTATGTCGGCATGAGAGTATCGCGTGGCGCATTCGTCATCCGGCGGTGCTGCAAGTAGCTTTCTAAAATCAGCGCGGCGGCGGTTTGGTCTATCTTCTCGCGGCGCTTGGCGCGGGACACGCCCTGCGCGATCAAGATTTGTTCCGCTTCCACAGAAGTCAGGCTCTCGTCCCAAAAAACAATTGGCACGGGGAGACTATTCGCCAGCGCTTTGGCGAATCCCTGCGTCCGCTGCGCCTGCGGCCCCACTTCGCCATTCAAAGACAGCGGCAGGCCGACGACGATGCCTTCGGCTTCCTGTTCCACGGCCAGCGCCGCGACCGCCGCCACGTCGCGCTTGAGGCTGCCGACCCGTCGGACCAATCCCACTGGGAACGCGGCAATTTCCAGAGAGTCGCACACGGCCACGCCAATCCGCACTTCTCCAATGTCAAGGCCGAGCAGGCGCATCAAAAGTCTCCAAATCAAAAGTCTCCGAATACAGACCGTGCAGCAGCAGCAGTGTTAAACACTGCAAGATCAAAATCGCGGCGACAATGCCGGAGTCGTTAAAGAAAAGCGCCACCAAGCAGCCCCACAAACCCGCTTTGAGGAGCGCCGCCTCGCGGGGCCGGATGCTGAGATACGCCAGGACCTGACGCCGCAAAAACCGGCGAAGCGCAAAGCCCAGCCCGGCAAACGCCAGCAGACCCAGCAGCGTTCCCGGATGCAGGACGACCCGCACGGCAAGCCCCAGCTTTCGCACGCTAACCCCAGCAATGTACCCAAAGCGGCCTGACCCCAGCGCATCCGCCGCCGTTTCCAGATGCGTCCGCCGCAGGTGCAGCCAGTGGCTGAGAAGCGCCCACAAAAAGACCAGCGCAAAGCCGAGCGCGATGCTGCCGAGCAGATGCGTCCACCGCACCGGACGATCTCCAAGCAGCCGCCAGGCGACCGTAAATGTCGCCGTCGCTGTGATTGCCCCGCCGGCCTTTGCGCCGAACGCCGGGAACGACAGAGTAAACGTCACAAACGCAAACCACAAAACAAGAAAAAGCGAAGACGCTTTTTCCGCCTGCGACCGGCCCTGCATTTTCTCCGCCCAGCTTAACAAGGCCGGGTCACGGCGGTACCGCCGTCCGGTCCAAATCACCGCCAGCAGCGCCCCGCCAATCAAGACGCCCATGTACTCGTTGCCGATGCCGTAAAACCGGATGCCGGACAGCGCATACTCGCTGAGGGCGGAGCCGGAAGCGAGATGCGTTCCTGTTAGCCCGTCCAGCGTCAGCAGAATGGCCGTAACGCCGAAAATCATCGCCGGCGACGGCAGCAGCGCCAGCAGGCCCACGGCAGCCGCAATGTCCATCTCATATACGCCAACAG
This sequence comes from uncultured Armatimonadales bacterium, assembly GCA_964246575.1. Lineage (GTDB taxonomy): Bacteria > Armatimonadota > Armatimonadia > Armatimonadales > Capsulimonadaceae > JANXMY01. Next base: position 1,239 of record CAXTRL010000105.1, on the reverse strand, counting down.
TACGCGGCCCCGCCAGCGGGGCCAGCAGCAGCGCCAGCGGCCAGGCCGACAAAATCCGCAGCCCGTAACGCGCCGCCTGCCCGACGCGCCCAGTCATGCGGCCCGTCAAGTACAGGCCCAGGCCACTGAAAACAATGGCTCCGGCGACAAGGCCGACCGCCCAAAAGATCGCGTTCTGCGCTTCCTGATTAAGCCGGACCAGCCGGTCCAGGCGCATGAGCGCCGTTTCGGAAACCCGCGCAGGCCGCACCGGAGCGCCAGTCATCTGAAGGGGCGCGGGAACTTGCAGCGCCGACAGCAAGGTCGGCGCGAGATCACGCGCAGCCACTAAACCCGGCGTCTGCGTCGTGTCCGACGACAGCGAACCGGGTGGAACCGTGTTGAGCGCGAAAAACGGCGAGAGCGAGTTCCACGAACCGTCCGGCAGCACCGGCGGCGCGGGAACGACAAGGTAGACCGGGCCATGCAAACGGCCGCCTAATACCAGGCCCAAGTACGTATCCAGGGCCATTAAAGCACGTTCCCGGTGCTGCGTGTACGCGGACGGCAGCAGAAACCCGCACTGGTTTTCCCGGTCAGCCCGCTCCAAGTCGCCGAAGTCCACGACCACCAAGTCCGCCGCCCGAAATGTTTTCCGCGTCGCCGCCCACAGCCGCGCCGGATTTTCCCGCTTGCCGCCCGGCGCCAGAGGGTCGGCGAGAGTGCCGCCGCTGCCGGAAAAAGTCGGCGTCGGCAGAAACAGCAGCGCGGGCCGGTACGGCCCCGTGTCATCGCCGTCGTCATTGCCGATCAAGGCCGTCCGAACTCGCGCTTGGCGCAGCGCGTCGCCCATCAGACCCTGCGACTTGTCCCCAGCCCCGATGCTGTCGCCCGCGCCGAGCGTCGCATACGCCGCCGCAACCGGGTCCGGCTTTCGTGCCAGCCCCGGCGACATCAGCGCCAGCGCCCCTTCCCGGCGCATCCGGGCAAAGTTCGGCAGGTCCGGGCGGGTCACATCAGACAATGTCAGGTGGTCGGCAAAGATGACCAGCGCTTGCGGGCGGGCATGGGCGGGGAGGGCAAGAAGAAAGAGGAGGAGCAGCCCCCACCCCCTGCCCCTCCCCCATCGGAATGAGAGAGGGGCGTCAGATACAGGAAGAAGACGAGGAACGAAGCTTGCAGCCTCTGATTTGCTGTTCTTTTCTTGCCCCCCACTCCCATTCCGATGGGGGAGGGGCAGGGGGTGGGGGCTGCCTTTCC
>CAXTRL010000104.1:750-10451 GCA_964246575.1 uncultured Armatimonadales bacterium | reverse complement strand
CGGCGGTGGCGATTTGGGTCGGCGGCCTGAACGCCATTCTGAACCAGGTCGCTTACTCGCTGTTCGGCGCGGGACGGTAAGGCGCGTCGGAAAGAACTAAAAGACAATGCTGAAGCACTGGTACGCGGTCCACACCTATTCGGGCCACGAGAAAAAAGTTAAAACGAATATTGAGCGCCGCGCGGACACGATGGGTCTCAAGAACAAAGTCTTTGACATCCTAGTCCCCACTGAAAAAGAGTCGCGGGTTCGCCAGGGCAAGAAAAGCGAAATTGACCGCAAAGTTTTTCCCGGCTATGTGTTTATTGAAATGGTGCTGGACGATAACACCTGGTACTTAGTCAAAAGCACAACCGGCGTGATTGGCTTTGTCGGCGACGCCAAGCCGACAGTCGTGAAAGACGCTGAAGTCCGGGACATCAAAAAGGCGCTGGAAGAGTCGGAAAACAAGCCGATCATCCGCCCGCGGTGGGAAGTCGGCCAGTCGGTGCGCGTCAATGCTGGCCCGTTCGCGGATTTCACCGGCACCATTCAGGAAATCAATGCGCCGAAGGACAAAGTCAAAGTGCTGATCTCCATTTTTGGCCGCGACACGCCGGTTGAGCTGGAATTCGGTCAAGTCGAAAAGATTTCTTAAAAGATTATTAAGATTATCGCAGAGGATATGTAGGAACAATGGCAAAGAAAATCACCGGGGTCGTCAAGCTCCAAATCAATGCGGGCAAAGCAACCCCCGCCCCGCCCGTCGGCCCTGCGCTCGGCGGCTACGGCATCAACATGATGGAGTTTATTAAAGGCTACAATGAGCGGACTGCGTCGCAGATCGGCTCCATTGTTCCCGTCGAGATCACCATCTACGAAGACCGCTCGTTCACGTTCGTCACCAAGACACCGCCCGCCGCTGACCTGTTGAAAAAGGCCGCCGGCATTCCCAGCGGCTCGGGGACGCCGAACAAGACCAAAGTTGCCAAGATCAGCCCGGAGCAGCTTCGTTCCATCGCCGAAATGAAAGCTCCCGACCTGAACGCAAATGACACTGACGCCGCGATGAAGATTATCGCCGGAACCGCCCGCTCGATGGGCATTGACATCGGATAAGTCCCCGCCCCCGGCGGGAGCTGACAAATTGTGGGAGGGCCTCGAAAACCCGTCATCACCACAAGGAGAACTAAATGCGAAAGCAAGACCGTGTGAAGACCATTGGCAAGCGCTACCAGGAAATTGCCAAGAAGACTGATACCGATACGCTGCTGGACCCGACCCCGGCGCTGGAACTGGTGAAAAGCCTCGCTACCGCGAAGTTTGATGAGACCGTGGGCGTTGCGTTCAACCTCGGTGTTGACCCTCGCCACGGCGACCAGATGGTGCGTGGCGTGACCACCCTGCCGCATGGCACCGGCAAGAGCCGCAAAGTTTTAGTGTTCGCCAAAGGCCCGAAAGCCGCCGACGCCGAAGCCGCCGGTGCGGACTTGGTCGGCGCGGAAGAGCTGATTGAGCAGGTCCAGAAAGGCACGCTGGACTGGAAAAGCTATGACCTCATTCTGGCGACCCCGGACATGATGGGCCAAGTCGGGCGTCTCGGCGCGACCTTCAAGCAGAAGATGCCGAACCCGAAGGCCGGCACCGTTTCGCCGAACATTGGTCAGGCCGTCAACGACATCAAGAAGGCGACCCGCGTCGAGTACCGCGTCGAAAAGGCCGGCATCGTTCATGCCCCGCTCGGCAAAGCATCGTTCACCCCGGATCAGCTCTTGGAGAACTTCAACGCTCTGATGGATGCGCTGCAAAAAGCCAAGCCGACGGTGTCCAAAGGCCGCTACTTCAAGAAGATTGCAGTTTCGTCTACGATGGGACCCAGCGTCCGCATTGACCCGCTCCGCGCCGTCGCAATTGCCGCCGGCAAGGGGTAGGAAGCCCCCACCCCCGGTACTGCGTACCGACCCCTGCCCCCACTTCGTGGGAGAGGGGTAGGATGGGGAACGATAGGTTTTGCTTCTATTCTTACCCTCTCTCGCTCCTATGGGGGAGGGCAGGGTGGGGGCTTCGGTAACTAAATAATTCGCCGCAGACAGCCGGTTTCCTGAACAAAAACAGGGAGTAATGGACCAACGTCCGCCCGCCGAGGCAGAGGGAATGCCCGCGACACGCCGCAAAAACAACTTTGCCGTGCCGTGGACTATGCGCCCTGCGTCCTGCCTTCTGTCTGAGGCAGCCGCAAGGGCGCATTTTGTTTTTAAGACCAATTATACTAAAAGGAGGTGAATATCATCGCAACGGAATATACAATTGAACCCGCCGGCTCCAAAGTGGAAGTCGTCGGAGAACTGAAAGAGTTAGTCGGGCAAACCAAAGCCGCCATTTTGACCGACTACCGGGGCTTGTCCGTGGCTGAGCTGACCGAGCTTCGCAAGAAGCTGCGCGACGTGGATGCGGAATACCGGGTTGTCAAGAACACCCTGTTTAAGCTCGCTGCCGGCGGCACCATGCCGGTCGACGAAATGGGCGAGTTTCTAACCGGCCCAACGGCTATTGGTTTTGCTAAAGGCGACCCGGTCGCAGTTGCCAAGATCATACTGGACTATGCAGGCGCTCACAAAGCGATGTCGGTCAAAGCCGGCGTCATGGATGGCCGCATCCTGACCGTCGCTCAGGTGGAAGCGCTGTCTAAAACCCCGCCGCGCGAGGTCCTGCTTTCGCAGATGCTCGGCTCTTTGCAGTCGCCGATTGCCGGCTTTGTCGGCACGCTTGGCGGCATCATCTCGAACTTCGTCTTTACGCTTCAAGCGATTGCCGATCAGCAGGGCAGCCCTGCCGAAGCTGAGACCGCGTAACTTTACAAAACAAACACAATAACTTAGGAGAAATAACACTATGGCCGATACAGCCGCAATGATGGAAACCATCAAAGGCATGACCGTTCTCGAACTCAGCGATTTCGTCAAGCAGCTTCAGGAAGAATTCGGCGTTTCTGCCGCCGCTCCCGTCGCAGCAGGTGGTGGCGCCGCCGCCGCGCCCGCCGCAGCGGTGGAAGAGGCTCCGACTTCGTTCAACGTCATGCTGATGGCCGCCGGTGACAAGAAGATCAACGTCATCAAAGTCGTCCGCGAAATCACCGCGCTTGGCCTCAAAGAAGCCAAAGACCTGGTGGACAGCGCCCCGAAGGCAGTCAAGGAAGGCTTGAACGCTGAGGACGCCGCCGCCCTCAAGGCCAAGATCGAAGCCGAAGGCGCGACGGTCGAAATCAAGCCCGCCTAGTTCACGTAAACTGCATTTGCTGGAAACAAGCCTGCCCCGCCAAAGGGCAGGCTTTCTTGCGTCTGATCCATACTTATTGACTATTTCGCCTGAAACGCCTATAATAGCTATTATGCAATACTCTTGGAGGTGGCGAATGGCAACAGCAACAGAAGTAAAAAACCGTTTTGGCGAGTTCATGGAGAAAGCACGGCATACGCCAGTTACAGTAGAGAAGACAGGGCGAAAGTACGTGGTGATGATCAGCCACGAAGAATTTGAACGTTTGCAGGCGCTGGAAGACCGGCAGTGGGCGCTGGCTGCCGCCGAAGCGCAAAAAAGCGGGTATCTTAGCACGGAAGAATCTATGGAACTGCTGACGCGCTTCACGGAGTGACATTCTGTGCGAAAACTGAAAATGAATCGGGATGCCGCCAAGTTTCTTCAGGATTTGGATGCCAAACAATACAAGCAAGTCGCATCCAAGATGCTGTCTTTATTGACTAATGCCACTCCCGGCGACTACAGCCAGCTTAAGGGCAGCTCCTACCACCGTGCGGACAGCGGCGAGTACCGTATCATCTATTACTTTGATGTCGATACGGTTTACGTTGATCTGATTGGCAAGCGCAACGGCGATGAAGTCTACGATAAGCTGAAGCGCAAGGGCTGACGCCGACCTAAATAAAGCCGATGTTTGGGGAACAAAAGCGGCGCGGCAGGCGTTTAACTTGTGTGAGCTGCCGCTTGGCCCCAATGCTGTGGCCGGGCGGCGGCTTTAACTCGAAGCGGCCCCGGCGGGCGCAGATCAGCCTGCCGCACTTTCGCCGGACGGCGGCGGCCCGCGCAGATGCGGGCCGGTTCCGGCGGATCGTCCGCTTCGCGCAGTGAGACTTTCTTGGCTTGGTTATGGCTCGAAAACGTGCATTTACACTTATAGAACTGCTTGTCGTGATCGCTATTATTGCGATACTGGCGGCCATATTGTTTCCGGTGTTCCAAAAAGTGCGCGAGAATGCCCGGCGGGCCGCCTGCCAGTCGAACCTCAAGCAGATTGGTCTTGCCATGATCCAGTACCAGCAGGACAGCGATGAGCGGCTGCCGGACCGGCGCGACCTCAAGTACCCCTACACACAGGCGCTGCCGCCTGCTCCGCAGCCCGCTCCTTCGCAGTGGAGCGGCTTCCCCAACTCTGATCCGCGCTGCGCGTGGGCGGCGATTGTGCTTGATCCCTATATCAAAGATGACGCGCTTTGGTCCTGTCCAAGCGAGACAGGAACAACGCTGGGAGAAGACGTCCGGGTGAAAGAAGCGCTGCCGGACGGCGGGGTGACCCGCTACTGGCTATGGCGATTTGACCGCCGCGAAGCTCCAGTCAAGCCGACGGACTGCTGGGGCAAGACAACGACGCAGTGTGTTTCAGACATTGATGCTTTCAACATGCCGGTGGTTCAGGAAAAAACGATTGACCCGCCAGTCCCGCAGGGCGAGTCGGATTTAGAGCTTGCCGTAGATCCTTACGTTCCCAGCACCGCCGCGCAGTCGTTCCCGACAACTCCGAAGAACTTGTTGGGGCTGGCGGTTCACTTCGGCGGACGCAACCGGATCTTTTTCGACGGTCACGTCAAGTACCTGCGTGATGTCCGCGAACGGCAATAGCCATTCCAACGTCAAAAAGAGCCGGCCTTCTCAAAAGTTAGAAGGCCGGCTCTCTTTCTGCGGCACACGCTTGTTTTTCTGCCGAAGGGGGGACTCGAACCCCCACGAGGTTGCCCCCAAAGGTTTTTGAGACCTCCGCGTCTGCCATTCCGCCACTTCGGCTCCTGGGGCAGCGTTATTATACCTCAGCCGCGCCGTTTGTCAACAGCCGTATTATTTGCCAAATTTGGTGGCGGCACTTTCCGCCGGTCGTTGACAAAAATAAATCATAAAAAAACAATTTGACAGAATTGAATAAGTATGATACAGTAAGTCAGTTGCCAAACCATTAATCGTTTTGGGTAGCACTCGGGGCAAAAACTGTCATCTTGAAGGAGCCATCGTATGTCAACCACTCAACCGAAGTCTCATAAGCGAGGCTTTACTCTGATCGAACTGCTCGTCGTGATCGCCATTATCGCGATTCTCGCCGCGATCTTATTCCCTGTTTTCCAGAAGGTGCGCGAGAACGCCCGCCGCGCTTCCTGCCAGTCCAACGAAAAGCAGCTTGGCCTCGCGTTCATCCAGTACACGCAGGATGCAGACGAAAAAGAACCCTTCGGCGCGTCCGACAACAGCAACGCCCCCGGTAACACCAATTCCAGCGCTTATACCGCCCACACCGCCAAAAACCCGGCTGGCTTCGGCTGGGCCGGTGCGCTTTACCAGTACACCAAGTCCGCCGGCCTCTACAAATGCCCCGATGACAGCACCGGCAATAGCACTGCAACGGTCAATGGCGTCGCGAACATCCCGGTCGTCACAGTTTCATATGTAGCGAACTCGAACCTTGCCGGTCAGAGCATCGCCCTGATCAATGCCCCGGCTTCGGTCGTTCAGGCTTATGAAGTTCCCGGCGACTTCCTGTCCGACATCCCCAACCAGGCCGCACGGGTTGCGGGCGAAAACGACAGCCCCGCCGGTGACGGCATCTCTCTAGGCACCAACACTTCTGAGGGCGGCACCCCCAACGTCACCGGCTCGGATGCGGCTTATGCGGCTGCCATGACGACTGCTATCCCCTCAGTGCGCCATGACAAGACCGCCAGCCAGTATGCGTCCAACTACCTGCTGGAAGACGGCCATGTCAAGTACCTGAAGATCAGCACTGTCTCCGGCGGCTCGCCCGCGAACTCCGCGACAATCGTCGAGAACGGCAACCCTGCGGCTCCTAACATGGGGATGAACGCCGCCGGTTCCCAGGCTCTCGGCAGCAAAGTTGCGACGTTCAGCCCGATTTAACCATCAGGCACTGCCTCAGCATTGGCTCACAAAGGCTCCGTTCCGCAAGGAACGGAGCTTTTTGTGCTTCAATGCATGTTCTTTGAGAGGAAGCGGAACAGAAGTACGGGGTTGCGTGTATAATACTATGATAGCAACAAGCGCAGTTTGGCGGAGGGCAACAATGAAACGACGTGATTTTCTGAAAACGGGGCTGGCGGCGGCGGGTGGGGCCGCCCTCGGCGTGGCGCTTCCCTCACGCGCTCCGGCATCGCCTGAGGTTATCACGGTCCCGGTCGCGGCGGCAGGGGCCGCCGGGGGCTGGTACACGCCGAACCGGGCGCCGCTGATGCCGTCGGCGTTTCAAAAGCTGCCGCCCGGCAGCGTGAGGCCCGCAGGATGGCTCAAAGAACAACTGGCGCTGCAAGTCAACGGCCTGTGCGGGCGCTACCCGGAAGTTTCGGATTATCTGAAATATGATGGCAACGGCTGGGTCACGCCCGACGTGAACTCCGGCTGGGAAGAAGTCACCTACTGGCTGCGCGGCTTGACCGATCTCGGCTATGTGACCGGCGACAAGCCGACCATTGCGCTGGCGGAAAAGTGGATCACCGGCATGATTGCGTCCCAGCAGCCCGACGGCTGGTTTGGGCCGAAGAACGCGCGGACGGGGCTGGACGGCGACCCCGACTTTTGGCCGCACATGCCCGCGCTGTATGCCATTCGGTCGTACCACGAAGTCACCGGCGATCCCAAAGTCCTGCCGTTCCTCACCAAGTATTTCGCGTTCCAAAACCAGCAAAAGCCGGAAATGTTTTCTAAAAGCTGGGCGGGCGTCCGCTGGGGCGACAACATGGACAGCATCTACTGGCTGTACAACCGCACCGGCGATGCGTTTTTGATTGATCTGGTCCGGAAAATCCACGCAAACGCTTACGACTGGACCAATGGCAAGCCGAACCTGCACAACGTCAACTTCGCCCAGGGCTTCCGCGAGCCGGCGCAGTATGGGGTTTTGGGGCGCGACCCCAAGTTCCTGGCGGCGACGGAGCGGCAGTACCACACGGTCATGGCCGAGTTCGGGCAGATGCCCGGCGGCGGCTTCGCAGGCGACGAGAACGCCCGGCCCGGCTACGGAGACCCGCGCCAGGGGTTTGAGACCTGCGGCATCGCCGAGTACATGCTGTCGTTCCAAATTCTAACCCGGCAATACGGCGACCCCAAGTGGATGGATCGCTGCGAAGAGTTGGCCTTTAACATGCTGCCGGCGTCCTATGATCCTGAGCAGAAGTCCATGCACTATGTCACGTCCATGAACATTGCTCAGATTGACAATACGCCGAAAGGCAAGGACTTTGACAACGACTGGCCGATGCAGGCGTACATGCCGGGCGTCCACAATTATCGCTGCTGCCCGCACAACTACGGCATGGCCTGGCCGTACTATGCCGAAAACCAATGGCACGCCACCGCCGACCTCGGCCTGGCCGCGAACCTATACGGAGCGTCGGAAGTGTCTGCCAAAGTCGGCGCGGGCGGTACGCTTGTTACGCTAAGTGCGGCAACCGAGTACCCGTTCGGCGACACCGTTCAAATGACCCTGGCTGCGCCCCAATCCGTCTCGTTCCCGCTGTACCTGCGGATTCCGGGCTGGTGCGACGGCGCGACGGTGCGGGTCAACGGCAAGCCGATTGCGGCCCAGCCTGCCGCCGGCTCGTATTTGATCGTGCGTCGAACCTGGAACCCCGGCGACAAAATCGCCCTGCACCTGCCAATGGCAATCCGTGTTCGCCGCTGGGCGACCAATCAGAACGCCGTTTCGGTAGACCGTGGCCCGCTGACCTACTCGCTGCTTATCGGCGAAAAGTGGGACCGCTACGCCGGCTCCGCCCGGTGGCCTTCCTATGCAGTGTATTCCGAGACGCCCTGGAACTACGGCTTAATCGTAGATGACGCCAACCCGGAGCATTCTTTTGATATTTCCACCAGAGGCGGCGTGGTCGCCGCGAACCCGTGGACGCACGCCGCGACTCCAATTACGCTGCGCGCTAAAGCCAAGAAAATCCCGAACTGGCAGATGGACGCGAAAAACGTCGTTTCGCCGCTCCAGCCCAGCCCGGTCCGCTCCGCTGAAGTGCAGGAAACCGTGTCGCTCATCCCGATGGGCGCGGCCCGCCTGCGTGTCACAGCGTTTCCGACCATCGGCAGCGGCCCGGACGCCCACGACTGGGCCGCGCCGGGCCGCCCGGCGATTGCCGCGTCGGCGTCCATCGTTCACGACGACATTGAAGCTCTCAGCAATCCGTCCGAGCCGGCCAAATCGTTTGACATGGCAACGCCCCGCTTTACCTGGTGGGACCACAAAGGTACCTCGGAATGGGTGCAATACGATCTGGCGCATCCGAAAACCGTCTCGTCGGCGGCTGTCTACTGGTATGACGACTCCGGCAGCGGCGAGTGCCGCGTCCCGAAATCCTGGCGCTTGACCTACCAAAACGGCGACGTCTGGACGCCGGTTGTTGCTAACGCGGCTTACGAAACCGACCAGAACCAGTACAACACCGTGAAGTTCGCGCCCGTCACCGCGTCGGCGTTCCGCCTGGAAGTGCAGCTTCAAGACGGCTACTCCGGCGGCGTCCTGCGCTGGCGGCTGAGTTAGAGATTGGCACACAAAGAATCCGGCACACAAAGAACCCGGCACTGGAAGTGCCGAGCTACTACCCAGTGAAAGTCCCTGCGGGACTAAGTGCCATTGGCAATCCGTTACTCTTCAGTCGCGAAGCGACTTTCATTCAATAATAGCCCGGCACTTCCAGTGCCGGGTTTCTTCACAAAGCAGATTCCATGACAACCGCCCCTTCGTGTCGTCAAATTTCATTTTGCCTGCTGACTCTGCTTCTTGCTTCCGGCCTGCCGGTTCCCACGCCGGCAGCCGCGCCGCTGCCGGCAAAGACTTCCCCGCAGTCGGTGTTCACCCGCGCCATCATTTATGTGACGGCTAAGAACACGGGCCAGCGGATGCAGGCGAGCAACCCGCTTCGCTTCGAGGACCTGCCGCAGCCGAATGAAAATGACCCTGCGATCATGGTGGACCCGGCCCGGCGGTTCCAGACCATTCTCGGCTTTGGCGGGGCCTTCACTGACGCCGCTGCGGAAACCTATGCCAAGCTGCCGGCGGCAAAGCAGCGCGAGGTCATCAGGGCGTACTTTTCGCGGACGCTGGGGCTGGGCTACACGCTGGGGCGCACCAGCATCAACGGCTGCGATTTTTCCAGCGACACCTACTCGTATGACGACGCGCCGGGCGATGTCACGCTGTCGCACTTCTCTATCGCCCATGACCTAAAGTACCGTGTGCCATTCATCAAAGCCGCGCTGGCCGAGGCGCACGCCCCGTTCACGCTGTTCGCGTCGCCCTGGAGTCCGCCGGCCTGGATGAAGACCAACGGCGACATGGCGCTGGGAGGGCAGCTCAGGCCCGAAGACCGTCAGGCGTGGGCGGACTATTACGTGCGCTTTATACAGGCGTACCGCAAGCAGGGTGTTCC
>CAXTRL010000104.1:0-740 GCA_964246575.1 uncultured Armatimonadales bacterium | reverse complement strand
GGTGCAGTCCTGGGAATCGTGCCTGTATTCCGCCGCAGAAGAGCGCGACTTTGTGCGCGATTTCCTCGGCCCGACCCTCCGCAAGTCAGGCACGGGCGCTCATTTGATGGTGTGGGACCACAACCGGGGCATCATGTACCAGCGGGCACAGACGGTCTACGAAGACCCCGCTGCGGCGCAGTACGTCTGGGGCATGGCATATCATGCTTACAGTGGGAACCACTTCGACAACCCCGAAGCGGTCCATGACGCTTTTCCCGGCAAAAATCTGCTGTTTACCGAGGGCAGCCGGGGGTTTACCACGGACCCGGCAGAAGAATGGCGAAACGGGGAATGGTACGGCAGGAACATTCTGCTGGACTTAAGCCACTGGGCCGCCGGCTGGACTGATTGGAACCTGCTGCTGAATCAGGAAGGCGGTCCCAACAAGGCCGGCAACTTCTGCTCGGCCCCAATTATCGCCGACACTGCCACGGGAACTCTGCATTACCAGCCTTCCTATTACTATTTGGGCCAGTTCGCACGATTTGTCCGGCCCGGCGCACAGCGGATCGCCAGCACCTCCAATTCCGACGACTTACAGTGCATCGCGTTCGTCAACCCGGACCAGACGCTTGCGGTTGTCGTGCTGAACGAAACGCGGGAAGACTTAGAGTACCAGATCTGGCTTGCCGGCAAAGCCGTCACGGTCACCAGCCCGGCGCACTCCATCGAAACCGCCGTCTTGAAGCCGTGACACC
>CAXTRL010000103.1:9478-10475 GCA_964246575.1 uncultured Armatimonadales bacterium | reverse complement strand
AAAGAACAAGCGCCGCAAGCAGCAGCACGCTGCCGCAGTGGATTGAAGGCGGCCGTTCTTATTGGGATGTGCTTCAAGCATCGCTGGCGGAGCTGACGGAAGCGGACAAAGAAGCCATTCATGCTTCTTTAATAGAGTAAAACGAAAAATGCAAATTGCTTTCGCCGACACTGTGTACTGGCAGGCTTTGCTTGATGTCAAGGATGATCTTCACGAAGCCGCGAAAGCGCTGGCGGTTCAACTCATTTTTGATCGTGTGCAGGTTGTGACCAGTGAAATGGTTCTGACAGAAGTGCTGAATGCGCTCGGCAAGTCGGAGCGAGGACGCGCGTTGGCGGTTAATCTCGTAGAAAGCCTTCAGGCGGATGGGAATGTTGAAATCGCGCTGAATGCTGAATGTCCTTTTGACGCTGCCTTTGCTTTCTATAAGATGCGGCTTGACAAGCAATGGGGCCAGACTGACTGCTCTTCATTCATCATTATGCAGCAGCGAGGCATTTTTCATGCCTTGACACATGACAATCATTTCCGGCAGGCTGGCTTTACCATTCTGTTGTAAGACTACCAAAACTTTTAACTTTTCACGAACTGCCAGGCGATCACGAGGCTGATGACACAGACAAGGGCGACCCAGTGGGCATTGGTGATGCGCTTCGCGAACAGTCCTAAAACGACGGCGAAGAAGACGATGGGCAGAACGATTGTCATGGCAGGCGGCTCTCTGAGACGGGTTCGGCGCAGTCGGAAGCAAGCGCGTGACGCTCGGTGCGGACCCATTCGTCCGGCGCGTTCTTGGACTTTCTGTGGCCTGTGACCAGCAGAGCGATCTTCCAAACAGCGTAGAATGGGGCGCGAAGCAGGGCGGCGTAGGCGTCCCGCCCGGCTCCGGCGACCCGCAGGCCGCCCAAAATGTAGACAAGGAGGGCGGTCAAGCCGAAAGCGGACGCGCCGAGCCAGAACGCCGGATGCGGCAGCCCATGCGTCGCCGCGCCGAGCG
>CAXTRL010000103.1:0-9468 GCA_964246575.1 uncultured Armatimonadales bacterium | reverse complement strand
GAGCGCAGAAAGGGCTGCAAAGGCCAGCAGCAGCGCGGCAAGCTCGGCCAGCGGCGGCGTCAGCAAATCCCAAGCGGCGTCGAAAAGAAGCAAACTGCGGCGGCGCAGACCTTCCATGAGAAGAGGCAGGGCGCGTTCCCGCACCAGCCCCGCCCGGCCCTGTTCCCAGCGCTTACGCTGCGACGCCGCCTGCGCGGCAGTGGCGGGCATTTGAGCGGCGACGCTGGCTTCCGGAACGTACTGCACGCGCAGATCAAAGCGCCGGGCGAGTTCTAGGCCGTAATCCAAATCTTCCGTCAAGCTGCCGCCGGGCCAGGGAAGGATCGCCGCAAGCGGCGCGGTAAACGCCATACCGTTGCCTTTGAGGCCCGCACTCAGGCCAAGCCGGTCCCGGCCCAGCGGCTTGACATGGTTGACCAGATCAAACGCCGCCGTCATCAGCGCCGCCCGCCAGCCGTCCCCGGAGTTCAGGACGCCGTAGCGTCCCTGCCACGCGCCGTAGCCGCGCGGGTCTTTGTTTTGGGAGATGCGGGCGCTCATGCGCCGCAGAAAGTCCGGTGCGGCCTCGGTGTCGGCATCAATAATAACGACTGCGTCAGGAACAAGGGGCTGCGCCAGTAGATGCGAGATCGCAAGGTTCAGTGCGTAGCCTTTGCCGCGCTCGGTCTCAGAAGTGCGCTCCAAAACCAACGCGCCATGCGTTTGGGCAAGAGCCGCAGTGCCGTCGGTGCAGTTGTCGGCAACGACGACAATCTGAACACAGCCTGCGGGGTAGTCTTGGGACGTAAGGCTTGCCAGCGTCGCTCCTAAAACTAGCGCTTCGTTGTGCGCGGGAACAACGACCGCTAATTTGAGTGGCACGGCGGGGAAGGCAAGGGCCGGGGCGGGGCGGCGTGCGGCGGCAGAAGCTAGAAGAATCAGCAGGGACAGCGTTGCGGCAAGAGCCGACAAGCCGACAAGCGCGGTGGCCGCAGCAAACAGCCAGGGTAGAAGCGGCAGGGGCATAGCGGCTTAAGCTCCGGCCATGCGTTTTCGGAGCCACGCCGGCCCCGCGCTTTGAATGCGGTTCAAGGTGACGCCGATCACTTTGTCACGGCCCAGGGCGTCCAGCGCCTGGCTGACCACGTCACGCGGGGTGACGCCGGCACGCGCCACCAAAAGCAGGCCGTCCATGTGCCGGGTCAGCGGCAGGGCATAGTCGGTGGCGGCGGCAGGCATGTCAATGATGACAACGTCAAACGCGGAGCGGGCGGACAAGATAAGCTGCGCGACGCGCGGGGAACGGACAAGCCGGGGCGCATTGGACGGCACTTTCCCCGACGGGATCACCACCAAGTTGTCCAGCCCGGCAAGCTGCAAAGTCGGCACCACATGACTGTCGTCTTCCAGCACGGGGATCACGCCCTCGCCGCGCTGGGGCATTCCCAAACGCGCCGCAAGCTCGCCTTTCCCGAGGCTGAGGTCAATCAAGCAGACCCGCTTGTAGGTGTCGCGGGCAATGGTCATCGCCAGGTGCAGCGCAACCGTGGTCTTGCCTTCGCCTACCAGAGCGCTTGTGACGCCCAGCACATATGGCCGGTCCGCGCCGAGCGTTTCGCCGCTCATCAGGGTCACATCCCCCACTCCGGCGATCTGCCGCTCCAGCGCCGCGTACAGATGGCTGAACTCGGCGGGCGTTTTCTCGATCTGCAAGTTGATTGCCGGCGCGGCGGGGGAAACAGCCGCGCCGTCGCGGGTTTCTCTTGGCGCGGCGCTGAGACCTTCTTCCGAATATTGGGTTTCTTCGGTTTCATCAAACACCCGCTGGCTTAATGCGCTGCGGTCCATCATCAAGGTTGTCTCAAAAGGCAGCACCTCAAAGTTTTTTTCACCCCGCTCCGCCTGCAAATGAAGCACCGGCGCAGCGGGGGCCTGCAGCAGCTTTGTGATCTCGCTGGCAGGGGATTCGTGGGCCGAAAAGGTTTGGGGGCGGTCGTTCATAATAAGTTATCTTTGCGGGTTATCTTTATGGATTATCTGTCGGGACCGTCTGAAGTCAGCGCGGCGAGAGCGCGAGGGCGCGGCAGGACCCGGAGGTCCGCCGCTTCCGGCAGGGAAGCAAGCACCGGCACGCCCAGCAGGCACTCGGCATCCGCTTCGTGGCGCAGGGAATGATCCGACCACTCGCTCAGCACAATCAGAAGCGCCCCGACCAGGCAGCCCAAAAGCAGGCTGCCCAGCAGCATTCCGATCAGCTTGGTCCGTCCGGTGGTTGGGGTCGCATAAGTCACGCCAATCGGCAGCAGGCTGTTGGACGCAGTCAAGCGGTCTAGGTTTGCTTGAAGCTGAACATTGTCGCGCTGGTGGCGAAGCTGCTGGTCCAGAACCTGAGCGTCCGAGTAGCCTTCCATTTTGTCGGCAAGCTGGCGCTGGGCCGAGGGGATTTGGTTCATCAGCGTTTGGTACTTTTTGATTTGCTGCTGAAGGTTCTGCATTTCCTGCTGGTCGGCGATGGCGGCGCTGGAAGCGTCGGCGATCTCGTTCTTGAGCTGCTGGTACTGCGGGTTGTCCGTCAGCTTGGTCAGCGTGTTGTGCTGGTTTTCCGGCGCACTTGCCTTCACGCGCTGCTGATGTTCCAGGCTTGAAATCGTGGCGTCCAGCGCGACTACATCCGGGTGCTGGGGCGTCTCGCTGCTGGCAAGGAGGGCTTCGCGCTTTGCCAGCAGGTCGGCGATCTCTTTTTCCATCGGCGACTGCTGAGAAACGGTCTGCTCGGCAATGCTCATCGGCTTCATTTCGGCGAGTTCCTGCTCCAGCACCGCTTTTTTGCGGGTGTTTTCGCCAAGCGTCACTTGCTTGTCATCCAGGCTGGCTTGAAGCGAGCTGAGCTGGCTGCTGTCGGTGCTTTCCGATCCGGACAACTGGCCGCCGTAAGACGCCTTGTACTTTGTCAGCGCTCCTTCGGCGCTCCGCATCCGGGCATCTACTTGGGCAATCTGGGTGTTCAGGAACGCAACGCTGCCGACGGAAGACGCCGAGCGGTCCAGGCCGACTTCCGTGATGTACTGCTGCTGAAGGGCATCCAAAATGCTTTTGCATTCTTCGGCATTGTCCCAAACTAGGCTGATGGAGAACTGGTTGGTGCTTTCGGCTGTCGCCACGAGGTTCTTTTGGAGCATAGCGTAGCGCGGGTCATCGGCTTGGGGATCCACATTGATGGGGTTCGTGAGGTGGGCATTCCGCAAGGCCGTGTCCAAAAACCCGCCGGGCTGGTCCTGCTTGGACAGCTCTTCAAAACGGTCTACGTTTTTCTGGGAAGGCGAAGTCCAGGAAGTTTGCTGGTTGTCGGTGCCGAGAACGGTTGCGACGTTTTCCGTCTGCACCTGGGTCATGGCCGTAGCATGGTAAGTCTTGCTGCGGGCATACAGCGCACCCATTGTCAGGACGCTGACAACAAGCAGCGAAAACCAGAACAGGCGCTGGTGGCGAAAGAACGAGTCGGCGATCCGGTACAGAATGGGTGTGTTTTGATGCATGGTACTTTTGCTGGCTTATTCACTGGCTGGCTTATTATACACTAAAAAGTCAGTATGCGCCCTCGGCCCGCAGCACGGCGGGGACTGTTAACAGCAGAATGCGGAAATAAAGCGCGATGGACTGCTGCTCAATGTAATACAAATCCAGCTCAATGGAGCGCTCAAAGCTTAAAGAAGCCCGCCCGGAAACCTGCCAAAGACCGGTGACGCCGGGCAGGCAGATCAATCGTTGGCGCTGGCGGGCGGTGTACTTGCTGGTTTCTTTGGGCAGCGCCGGGCGCGGCCCAACCAAGCTCATGTCGCCTTTCAGAACATTGATGAGCTGGGGCAGCTCGTCCAGCGAAAACTTTCGCAGCACCCGCCCCACCCGCGTGATGCGCGGGTCGTTTTTCATCTTGAACACCGGGCCGGAGCGCTCGTTCTGCATTTCCAGCAGGTGCCGCAGCGCCTCGGCATCGCTGACCATCGAGCGGAACTTGTAGAACCAGAACTCATCGCCGTCTTTGCCGACCCGCGACTGCTTGAACAGCACCGGCCCTGGACTGTCCATCCGGATCAACAGGGCGATGACGGCAAACACCGGCCACAGGACCAAAAGCGCAAGCGTGCAAAAGAAAACGTCCAGCGCCCGCTGCGCCGTTTGAGCGCCGGCATGGCGCGACGACAAGGAATGCAGGAGCAGCGTGTCCTGCTCGCGGCTTTCCGTTTCCTGTGTGTCCGACGCCGGCAGAATATCATTCGCTTCCGGCAAAGAAACGAGGTGCAGGCCGGAAGGCTGCGTTTTTGTCCGAGAGTAGATGCGTGGTTTCATAAAATCAACAAAGGCGGAACAGGCCGCGAAAACTATTCTTGCAAGATTCATGCCAGAGTGGGCTTTCCAACCCACACTTATCTTCGGGAAACTTGGCGCAAAACTGGAATGGGGATTTGCTGCTGTGGAACGCTGACGAACACTTGCATTCTCTTGTTCCCGGTTTTCGTGCAAAATCGTTTTTAGGGTAGAATGAAATGCGATCGACCAAACACCGTCAAAAGGAGAAATCACGAATTATGGGAGCGATCCTCGTCACCGGCGGAGCCGGCTATATCGGCAGCCACACCAGCAAGCTGCTTCTGCAAAAAGGCTACGACGTTGTTATTTTGGACTCGCTGGAACTCGGCCACCGCGAAGTTTTAAACTTTTTGCCCGGCGCAAAGTTCGTGCAGGGCGAGATCGGCGACGGCCCTTTAGTCGCGAATCTGATCAAAGAATACAGCATCGACTCGGCCATCCACTTTGCCGCCTATGCGTCCGTGCCGGAAAGCGTCGCCCACCCCGCCAAGTATTACCAAAACAACATTGTGGAAACCCTGTCACTGTTCGACGCCTTGAACGCCGGCGGCGTCAAGCATGTCTTATTTTCGTCGTCGGCGGCGACGTTCGGCGAAACCCAGTATGTCCCGATTGATGAAAAGCATCCCCAGTTCCCGACCAACCCTTACGGCCAGACTAAATTAGACACCGAGCATATCCTGCACTGGTACGACGTCGCGTTCGGCATCAAGAGCATTTCCCTGCGCTACTTCTGCGCCGCCGGAGCCGACCCCGAAGGCGAGCTTGGCGAGGACCACACGCCCGAAACCCACATGATTCCCCTGACTTTGTACGCCGCGCTGGGCCGCCGCCCGGACATCAAAATGTTCGGCACCGACTACCCCACCCCCGACGGCACCGGCATCCGCGATTACATCCATGTGACTGACCTCGGCACCGCCCACATTCTCGGCCTAGAAGCCCTCAAAAACGGCGCGGACACCACCGCCTACAATCTCGGCAACGGCAAAGGCTACTCCGTCCGCGAAGTCATTGAAACGGGACGCCAGGTTACCGGCAAAGAAATTGTCGCTGTGGAAGCCCCCCGCCGCCCCGGCGACCCCGCTGAGCTTGTCGCATCCAGCGCCAAGATTGAAAAAGAGCTAGGCTGGAAACCCCAGTACGGCGACCTGCCCACCATCATGCGAACCGCCTACGAATGGTTCGAGAAGCACCCCAACGGCTACAAAGACAGCTAAACGCAGGAGGATCACCCCCATGACAATCACGCTCAACTTAACCCCCGAAGACGAAGCGCAGCTTCACAGCATCGCCGCCCAACAGGATCAGAGCGCCGATACTGTCGCTTGTACTATTCTCACCGCTGCGCTCGCGGATTCTAAGGCAAGGCAACAGAGCTTAACGAACGGCCAATTTCCTGCTGAAGTCGAGCTTTCCCCAGAAGAAGAAGCAGAAGCAATTCGTCTTGGACTAGAGGACAGTTTTGCTGGGCGAGTGACGCCGTTCGCTGAGTGGAGCGCACGGTTCCGCGCTCGCCATAACATACCAGATGGTGCTAGGGCGATGACACACGAGGAAGCGCTGCGGCTACCGTGAATACTTACACTACCGCGGTGTCGGATCGGGCAGACGCCGACTTAGACCGGATTTATCTCAGGCTCCTGCGAGTTTCGCTAGAGGACGCCTCAATCTGGCAGGCAGGCTATGAAGCCACATTATCTTCTTTGACTTCACTGCCAAACCGGTGTCCAAAAGCAAGAGACGGAGGCCATTATCCTGATGTAGTCGTCCGGCAGCTTTATTATGGAAAGTATCGCTTACTCTTTCACGTAGTTGAAGCGGATGCCGACGAAATGGAAGGCACGGTTACGGTTCTGCGTATCTTATACGGAGCGCAGTCAATGGATCACGAACCGCGAGGCGAAAACTAGGCGGCTTATGGAATTTGGTAATCAGGAAGCGGCGTTCGTCAAAGCGTTTATCGTCAAGGACAGGCAGGAGCGCTACTTGCAACTTCTCGCTAATCCTAAACGGCGCAGGGAGATATTGGACCGCTTCAACCATAACCTTGACTTTGATCCTAAATATGCGGCGGTTGTCCCCAAAGAGCTTCGGACAGCGGATCAACTAGCGCACTTGCTCAAGGCGCGGGGAGCAGGCGAGACGTGCCACGTCATCGCAGATTCGCTTAACTGCGACGGTCAGGATATGCCGCTGCGGGACGCGCTGGCTGAGGTCATCGCACATGACTTCGGTTCTGTGCTGTACTGCGTTCCAGGACGGCTGGCTTTTCATAAAGCGGAAGTCATAGAACAAAGATGGTATGTTTTTCAGCGATGACTGTGTCTTACAGGAACCAGGCATTTTCATGGGAAGAAAGAAGCGACACGATGGCAGATTTAGGCGAAATTCAGTTTGGCGTGAGCCAGTTTACGACGAACCCGTGGGCGTTTGAGCGGGATGTGGAAACGTATGCCCGGCTGGGCGTATCGGCGATTGAGGTGTGCGAAGTGAAGATGGACCCGGCCAAAATCAGCGAGCAGATGGCGCTGGTAAAAGCGTCGGGGCTGGAAGTGACTTCGGTGCAGCCGGTCACGCGGACGCTGTTTCCGAGCTTGTCTCAGCCGGAGCCGACGGATATCGGGCAGCGCATGGCGCGGTTCCAGCAGACGATCAAAACGCTGGCCCCGTTCGTGCCGGGCGTGGCGTTTGTCACCAACACGGGCATCCCGCCGGGCGGGAACATGCAGCAAGTTTTAGACACGGCGGCGACGCAGTACAAAGCGCTGGCGCTTTTTGCGGCGGAGCATGGGGTCAAGATCGCTTTGGAGCCGCTGAATGCGTCCATCGTCAACATTGAAACGGCGATTTGGACGCTGCCGCAGGCAATGGAAGTGGTGGAGGCGGTCGGCGAGGACAATTTCGGCATTTGTTTGGACTGCTGGAACGTCTGGCAAAACGCGGACATTCATCGCGCCATCCGGGACTGCGGCTCAAAGATTTTCGTAGTGCAGATTAGTGACTGGCGGACGCTGCGCTCGTTTCTGGACCGATTAGTGCCGGGGCAAGGGGAGATTCCCCTGCCGGAGTTTTTACGGGCGACCCATGACGCGGGCTTCCGGGGCGCGTACTCGGTGGAGATATTCTCGCAGGGTGTACCCAACGCGCTGTGGGACGGCAACTTGGAGCAAGTGATTCAAGACAGCAAGGCTGGGATGGAAGCAGCCTGGCAGGCGGCCCATGCTTAGTTCACAATACTTCGGCAGTGATGGGCAGGCGGCGGCGGACGTGCCGACCGAGCAAATCGACGTCCGGCTCCAAGACAGGGACGGCGGCGGAGTTTTTTGGCTCGACATCAGCGATCCCGGCCCAGAGGATTTCGGAATGCTGGCGGCCGAATTTGGGTTTCATCCCCTGGCGATTGAAGACCTCCAGCAGCGCGATCAGCGGCCCAAAGTAGTCGAGTATGGGGACTACATCTTTGTGGTCGCCCATGAGTGGCAAGCCGCGCCGGATCGCGATAATCTTTCCAAGCCATGTGTCGTGCGAAGCGCAGAAATTCATATGTTTGTCGGGACAAATTATATCGTCACGCTGCACGAAAACAATTCTGTTGCACTGAAAACGGCTCGCAAGCGCTGGGAATCCAACAAGGACATGCGCCGGCAAGGACCGTACTTTCTGCTGTACCTAATTTTGGATTCTCTGGTGGACGATTACTACCCAGCAATGGATGCCTATGACGAGCGCACAGACCGACTGGAAGAGATTATCCTGAAGCCGCTGTCGCAGGAGTTTCACTTGTTCGGGCCGCAGCTTCAAGATAACACGGATGCGAACCCACTTCAAAGCATTCTGGATCTGCGCCGGGATCTGCTGGAAATGCGCCGCTATGTGGCTCCCCTGCGCGACGCCGTCAATGTCCTGCTCCGGCGCGTCGAGTCGGTGGAAGATGACGACCAGGCGGCTCCGCGTCGGCGGGACCGGGCGCGGGCGCTGTTTGCGTATTTTCAGGACGTGTATGACCACACGATCCGCGTGGTAGACACGATTGACACCTACCGGGACTTGCTTTCCGGCACACTTGACGCGCATCTGGCGGTGGCGTCCAACCGGCTGAACGAGATTGTCAAGGTGCTGACCTCGGCGTCCATTATCTTGATGACCTGGGCCACCATCAGCGGCATCTACGGCATGAACTTTACCCAGATGCCGGAGCTGCACTGGCACTATGGCTACCCTTATGCCCTCGGCCTCATGGCGGGCCTCGGCCTTCTGGAATGGCTTTACTTTCGCCGCCGCCGCTGGCTCTGAGGGAGCAGCCGACCGGCGGTTTCCGGGTACAATCGCCCTATGATTTCCGTGCTTCGCTTTTTTCGCGGCCTCAATTCGCTTTTCATTTTCATTCCCATCAGCATCGTGCTTCACTACACGCCGCACACCAACGCACTTTGGGTGTTTGCGGCGGCGGCGCTGGCGATTGTGCCGCTGGCAGGGCTGATGGGGCAGGCGACGGAGGAGCTGGCGAAGCACCTCGGCGCGTCGTGGGGCGGCCTGCTCAATGCGACGTTCGGCAATGCGACCGAGCTGATTATCGGCATCTTTGCGCTCCGCGAGGGGTTAATCCCATTGGTGCGGGCATCTATTGTCGGCTCGATTATCGGAAACTTGCTGTTAGTTTTAGGCGCGAGCATTCTGGCGGGCGGCATCAAGCACAAAATCCAGACATTTAACCAGGACCAGGCCGAGTCGCACGCGATCAATCTTTTGGTGGCAACACTGTCGCTGTCGGTACCGGCGCTGTTTGCGGCGCACTACGGACAGCCGAACTCGCCGAAAAATCCCGATGTGGAAAACTTGTCACTGTGGGTGTCCGGCATTCTGCTGGTAACTTATGTGGCGTCGCTGTTCTTTTCGCTCCGCACGCACGAAGCCTTGTTTCGGAACTGCGAGGCAGAAGCCGAAGACGACCCGCCGCTGTGGAAAAAGCGCACGGCATTTCTGGTGCTTGGGGCAGCGACCGTTTTAGTGGCGATTGAAAGTGAGTTCTTGGTCGGCAGCGTCAACGGTGCGGCGCTTCGGCTGGGCTGGAACCCGATTTTTATCGGCATTATCATTGTGGCAATCATCGGCAACGCC
>CAXTRL010000102.1:0-10612 GCA_964246575.1 uncultured Armatimonadales bacterium | reverse complement strand
GTTGATGAACAGTTCAGTTTTATCATAGGGTCTGTGGTAGTCGGATCATCGCATGTACAAGTACAAATTACGCTGACAATAATTGAAGTATTGTCACGAGCTTTGATAATTCGATGTGTAAATGCTTTTGGTACAGTTCCATCAAAACTGCACGAAATCGAGTAAACATGGGTACTGCTTGCCTTCGGGTCATTATCAACCCATGTGTTGCCACTAACTAAATAGACCAAGTAAACATGATCCCCATTATTATCCGAGTCGCCATCATCATCGTTTTCCCAGTCTAAAAAAGTCCCTGTAACTTTCAAGGTCTTAGATTGATATTTTTCATTGGCGGCAGGGCCATCAGTCACATAGTCATAGTATAATCGTCTTGCTGAAACAGAAATAGTGCCGTCAGGATTTGTTTTGGCTGGTGGACCGCAAGCAATCCCAATTTCTGGCGGTGAAGGCTGATTGTTAAGCCATGCATCGTGGCTATTTTGTTCGTCCATAGCATTCTCGGCATCTAAGCGCTTCTGAGACTCGCCTTGATCTGCCTGTTGAGCGGCTTGTTCCTTCGCGGCCCGTGCTGATATGAGTTGTTGCTTATGATCCTGTTCTATCTTCACCAATCGTCGCTTGCGCTCTGCTTCTGCATCTTGCTTCTGGGTGAGCTTCTCATCCATTTGTTCTGCTGCATAAGCCGCTTTTCCTTCTGCTGTCTGGCTAAAGACGGCAGAGGTACATAACAGGATCGCAAATACTGTAGTCCCTAACCATTTGGAGCGCTTCTGCCAATCACGGCTTGCCCATACTGCGACAAACGCAGGTATGGTAAAAGTAATGGCCGCTGGAACATCGCCTTTGGGACCGAAAATTAACAATCCAAGTATCGAAAAACCAATAGCCAACCACCTAACTATTTTCAGTAACCGTGTAATATAGTTGCTTATCATTTATCTCATCGCCATTCGGCTAGCGGCCTCACTCGCTACTACACATCACGCTTGCGGCATAACAATGTCTCAGCCACGGCAATTATCGCCCAGCAAACGCCGTAAATCTGCTTGGCTGCCTCATTCGCATTATACCAAAACTACGCCACCAACGCAAGAAACAATCCCCACGCTACCTATCCTATGTCTGCGAAGGCAGACAATCGCACTTCTAAAGACCCAGATTTCCAATCCGGGTTCTTTCGTTCGCAAACCTCTTGACATTCTCCTCCGTACTTGCCATAATAGTAGACATAAGATTTTGATTGGGAGAGCGGAACAGGAACAAGACTATGACTACCAGTACCGGGCCGATCACCCACACCGGCAAAGCCATCAGCAGCCACAATGCCACGACCCACGGCGTTTTTGCCCGTGACATCGTTCTCCCGTCCCTCGGCGAAGACCCCGGCGGCTACCAGCAGGTGCAGGACGAGCTTGTCGCCCAGCTTCGCCCCGGCAACCTCCTCGAGCGCCACTACGTCGAGAAAATTGCGGCGGCTTCCTGGCGTCTTCGGAGATTGCACCGTTGGCAGGCGCAGTTGTTTGAAGACAACACGCTTTCCGAAGACACCCGTTTAGACAAGCTCGACAAAGTCCTGCGCCATGAAACGGCTTTGCAAAGGCAGATTGATACCGCCGTCAAAATGCTGGCAAAAGAAGTTCCCCAGCTTTATGCCGGCCGTGCCAGGGCCGAGGCGCTTGACAGCCTTCAGTTGTCCGAGCGCGAATGCCTCGCCGACGGCGAACTCGACATGGGCGTCGCCATGGAAGCCCGCAACCGCCTGTACCAGCTCCGCAAGTCCACCACCCAGGCCGTCAACGAGCTGTCCGTCGCCCCGCTGGACGCCCATGCCGACGAGCCTGCCGACACTTGCCCTTTTCCTGCCTCCTTGCAGCCTTCTTGTTCTTTGTTGCCCTTCCCTAACAGGGGAGGGAGTGAGGAACTAACGGGAGGGGTTCCTAACAGCGAAATTTGCCAAAACGAACCTGCCGCGCCCAAGTGCTCCTACCGAATAATCCCTCGGCGTGACCTTACTGTCCGCAGTGCCTCTTTGCCCGCGAAGGCGGGGAATTGCACTTTTAAAGTACGGGGGTTCAGCCCCGTGCCTGCTCCGTGACCCACCAAGCAGGAAACCGCTCAACTCGTCCCGAACTAAGAAGCATGGCTAATCAAAGTGCGGGTAATCAAGACAATTTGGATGCAGAGCGGCATGATTTGGATGCAGAACGGCAGCGGATGCGGGACTTGCGGGAAAAACGGCCCGGCGCGGACTGGCGGCAGTGGGGGCCGTATGTGTCCGAGCGGGCCTGGGGAACCGTCCGGGAAGATTACTCGGTCGACGGCGCGGCGTGGGACTACCTGCCCCATGACTCGGCCCGCTCCAAAGCGTACCGCTGGAACGAAGACGGCCTCGGGGCCATCTGCGACAGCACTCAGGAAATGTGCTTCGGGCTGGCCCTCTGGAACGGCAAGGACGCCATCCTGAAAGAGCGTCCGTTTGGCTTGTCCGGGCCGCAGGGCAACCACGGCGAAGATGTCAAAGAATACTACTTTTTCTTAGACAACACGCCGACCCACTCGTACATGAAGATGCTTTACAAGTACCCGCAGGCGGCGTTTCCGTATGAAGATTTAGTCCAAACAAACGCCGCCCGCACCAAGCACGACCCGGAATACGAGCTTTTAGACACCGGCGTCTTCGCGGACAGCAAATACTGGGACGTCACGGTAGAATACGCCAAAGCATCGCCCGACGACATACTTGTTCAGATTACAGCAGCGAACCGGGGGCCGGACACGGCGACTCTGGACATCCTGCCGACCCTCTGGTTCCGCAACATCTGGACTTGGGGCTGGCCGAACCCGAAGCCCAGCATGAAGAAAAGCGACGGCGTTATTGAAGCCAGCCATCACGTCTTAGGCCAGCGTTCTTTGTTTTGCGGCGGCAGCCCCGACCTGCTGTTCACCGAAAACGACACCAACGAAAAACGGCTCTACGGCGTCGCCAAGAACCCGACGCCCTATGTCAAAGATGCGTTTCATGAGTTTATTGTGAACGGCATTCAAGGCGCGATCAACCCAGCTCAGACCGGAACCAAAGCCTGCGCCCATTACAAAGTCACTGTAGAAGGCGGCCAGTCTACGACCCTGAAGCTGCGCCTCACCAATGATCCCTTGGTCACCGACCCGCTCGGCCCCGGCTTTGACCAGGTGTTTGGAACCCGCATTGCTGAAGCCGATGCGTTCTATGCCGTACTCGGCTCGCCGGAGCTGTCCGCCGACACCCGCAGCGTTATGCGCCAGGCGTTCGCCGGCCTGCTCTGGTCCAAGCAGTTCTACAAGTACGATGTCCTGCACTGGCTCGAAGGCGACCCCGCCGAGCCGACCCCGCCGCCCGTCCGCCTTTCGGGCCGCAACCGTGACTGGATGCACTTAAACGCCAAAGACATCATTTCCATGCCCGACACCTGGGAATACCCCTGGTTCGCGGCGTGGGACCTAGCATTCCACTGCATCCCCCTAGCTGTCATTGACCCAGAGTTTGCCAAAGACCAGCTTCTTTTGCTGGGCCACGAATGGTATCAGCACCCGAACGGCCAGCTTCCCGCTTACGAATGGGCGTTCGGCGACGTCAACCCGCCCGTGCAGGCATGGGCCGCCCTGCGCGTTTACCAGATCGAGTCCCGCATCACCGGCAAGCCCGGCGACTTTCAGTTTTTGGAAAAGATCTTCCACAAGCTGCTGATGAACTTCACCTGGTGGGTCAACCGCAAGGACGCCGAAGGCAACAACGTCTTCCAGGGCGGCTTTCTCGGCCTCGACAACATCGGCCTCTTCGACCGCTCCCAGCCCCTGCCCACCGGCGGGCATTTGGAGCAGTCCGACGGCACAAGCTGGATGGCGATGTTCTGCCTGAACATGCTGGCAATTGCCATCGAGCTGACCCGCACCGACCCCTCTTACGAGGATATGGCGACCAAGTTCTTTGAACATTTCGTCTACATCGCCCACGCTATGAACGCCCTGGGCGCCAAAGACGCAGACTTATTCGACGACGCGGACGGCTTCTACTACGATGTTCTGCGCTACCCGGACGGCTCCGGCCAGTTCATGCGCGTCCGCTCCATGGTCGGCCTCATCCCCCTGCTCGCCGTGGACACCATTGACAATGACCAGCTTGCCGCCATGGACGACTTCCAAAAGCGCATTGACTGGTTTATTGAAAACCGCCCGAACTTAGTCAAAAGCGTCGCGGACCTCTGCGAAATCGGCCACCACGACCGCCGCCTGCTGTCTGTCGTGGACCCAGACCGCCTGCGGCTTCTGCTTTCCAAGATGCTTGACGAGACTGAGTTTCTGTCCCCTCACGGCCTGCGCTCCGTGTCCCGCTTTCACAAAGACCACCCGGTCGTCATGGACGTCAACGGCACCGAGTACCGCCTCGACTACGAACCCGCCGAGTCCACCACCGGCCTCTTCGGCGGCAACTCCAACTGGCGCGGCCCCATTTGGTTCCCTTTAAACTACCTGCTTATCGAAGCTTTGCAAAAGTTCGACTACTACTTAGGCCCGGAGTTCACCGTCCCATTCCCCACCGGCTCCGGCCAGCAATTAACGCTCGCCCAGGTCGCCGCCGAGCTGTCCCGCCGCCTCACCCGCACCTTTCTCCGGGACGCCGCCGCCCGCCGCCCCGTCTACGGCGGCACCGAAGTCTTCCAAACCGACCCCCACTGGAAAGACTACATCTTGTTCTTTGAATACTTCCACGGCGACAACGGCGCCGGCCTCGGCGCTTCCCACCAAACCGGCTGGACCGGCCTCGTCGCCAAACTCATCGAGCAAAGTGGGGAGTAAGAAGCCATGACTCAGACACCAATCTACGACACCATAGGCCAGTCCTACATCAGTACACGGCGTCCCGATCCTCGCATTGTTGATGCACTTGTCAGCCAACTTGCTTTACCGAAAGGGAGTATCCTCGCAGACATCGGGGCGGGAACCGGCAACTACACGAATGCCCTTGCTGATCGAGGTTTCAGAATCCATGCCGTTGAGCCATCCGCCATCATGCGTGAGCAGGCTACGGCTCATCCAAACGTCACCTGGCATGAGGGAACTGCGGAAGACTTGCCTTTGTCTGATGCCTCTGTGCAGGGCGTCATCAGCACCCTCGCTATTCATCACTTTTCGGATTTTGGTCAATCGGTGCGCGAGATGAACCGAGTAGCTGGAAATGGGCCTCTTGTCTTTTTCACGTTTGACTACAGACAAGTAGACCGGCTCTGGCTCGGAGACTACTTTCCGGCGCTGTGGGAAGATGCTGTTCATTCTCTACCGCCGCTGAGTGATCTTGCCTTTAAAGTAAAGGATGTCACTTCCCGGTCTGTCGAGATTGCTCCCTTCCTGCTGCCGCCGGACCTCGTGGATATGTTCCTGGCGGCAGGTTGGCAACAGCCTCAAGTTTATCTGAATCCCGATGTTCGAGCGGGTATGTCAATATTTCAGTTTAGCGACCCGCGCGGCGTTGAACAGGGCTTGGAACGCCTTAGTCGCGATTTAGAAGAAGGGCGCTGGGACCAGCAGTACGGGTGGCTGCGGAGCGTTCCCGAAATTGATGCGGGCTACCGGTTCCTACGGGCTTCCGGATCAACGCCGCAAGGCAGAAAGTAAACTATGAACCGACTAAAACTTACGTTCGCTCTGGCAATCCTGCCGCTCTTTACGGGCTGCGGCCCTAAGACCGGCTCTGGAAACACTGCGGCGTCTCCCGGAGCACCGGCACCGGCGGCGTCCGGTATTGACAACACTGTCGTTCCGATGACAACGCTTATCAACGGCAAGGCTGTCCCGCTGAAGTTTATGCCGGGGGGACTGAAATACTACGACATCACCGCTGGGACCGGAGCCACGCCGAAGGCCGGGCAGACGGCTTCCGTCCAGTACACGGGAACGCTGCTGGACGGCACCAAGTTTGACTCGTCGTATGACCATGGCCCAGCGCCGTTTGATTTCGTTCTCGGCCAGGGCAAGGTCATCAAGGGCTGGGACGAAGGGGTGGCAACCATGAAAGTCGGCGGCAAGCGCCGCCTGGTCGTTCCAGGGTCTTTGGCGTATGGCGCAAACTCTCCGACCCCAGTCATCCCGCCGAACGCGACCCTAGTCTTTGATGTGGAACTGGTTGGGGTGAAGTAGGGCCGACAGGAACGAGTGAGTGAACTCACTCGCTGAAAGGCACTCGGAAGTGCCACCTGTCCAGGGGACAGCAGAGCCAGATGCCAAGCTAATCTTGATCTTGCTGTCCCCTAGACAGGTAGCGTCTCCGAACGCTTTCCAGCGAGCGACTTTAGTCACTCGTGCTTGCGCCCCCGCGCGACTCAATACTTCCTGGGCTTGGGCCGCTCGGGGCGGTTTGAGTTTGAGCGGCCTAGTGCCGCCGGAGCCAGCTCCACTTTGACTTTGCGGCCCCGGATCGTGGCTTGGCGCAGGACGGCAACGACGTTCTGCGCTTCCGGCGCAGGGACTTCCACAAACGCCGTCCGGTCCAGAATGTCAATCGCGCCGATAGAGCGGCCTGTCAGACCTGCTTCGTTAGAAATCGCACCCACCAAGTCGCCGGGGCGCAGGCCGTCCTGACGGCCCAGGCCGATAAACAGCCGTGTCATGCCGACTTCCGGCTGCTCCGATGCCGCATTCAGCTCTTCCTCAGCGTCCGCAGGGCCGGAGTGCTGGCTCGCCCAAAGCATTTGCAGCGCGGCGGCAGCGATCTCAGTCGGGTCGTATTCTTCCGACAAGGCTTCCACGGCAGCCAGATGACCGTCAAACGCGCGGGCGGCCAGCGTCTCGCGCAAGGACTCTTGGAACAGGTCACGCCTGCGGGCGGCTATGTCGGCGGCGGTCGGAATACGCGCCGGCTTGATAACCGCGCCGGTCATCTGCTCGATGGCCCGGAGCTGACGCCGCTCGCGGCCTTCCACCAGCGTAATCGCGTCGCCGGTGCGCCCGGCCCGGCCCGTGCGCCCGATCCGGTGGATATACTGCTCCACATCCCACGGAATGTCGTAATTGATAACGTGCGTGACGGTGTCAATATCTAGGCCACGCGCGGCGACATCCGTGGCAATCAGAAGGTCGGCCAAGCCTTCGCGGAAGCGGCGCATGACCCGGTCCCGGTCCGGCTGGCCTAAATCCCCGTGCAGGGCTTCGGCGCTGTACCCACGCAGCCGCAGGGCGTCGGCCAGGTCGTTCGTCTCCTGGCGTGTCCGGCAGAACACGATGGTCGGCCCCGGCGTTTCCATGTCCAGAACGCGGGCCAGCGCTTCCAGCTTCCGGCCTGGTGCGACTTCGTAGTAGGTCTGATTGGTCGCCGCCACCGTGCGCCGCTTGGCGTCAATCGCGATGTGGACCGGGTCCTTCAGAAAGCGTTGGGTCAGCGCCGCGATACGCGGCGGCATGGTAGCCGAGAAGAACGCAAGCTGGCGCGGCTCCGGCAGCTCGGCCAGGATGGTCTCCATGTCCTCTAAGAAGCCCAGCGCCAGCATCTCGTCGGCTTCGTCTAGAACGCAGATTTTGACCTGATCTACCACTAATGTCCCGCGCCGCAGATGATCCAGCAGCCGCCCCGGCGTGCCGACAACGATATGTGCGCCGTCCCGCAGGGCGCGGAATTGCCGGTCTAGCGGCTGCCCGCCGTAGACCGGCACGACGCGCAGGCCGGTCTGCTTGGCAAGCGCGACAATGCCGCCTGCCACTTGAATGGCAAGCTCGCGGGTCGGCTCCAGCACCAGCGCCTGCACGGCGGAGCTTACGCTGTCGCAGTTCTCAATGATGGGAATGGCGAACGCCGCCGTCTTGCCGGTCCCCGTTTGGGCCTGCCCGATCAAATCCCGTCCAGCCAGCAGCACCGGAATAGACCGGGCCTGAATCGGCGTCGGCGCTTCAAAGCCCAGATCGCTTACCGCCCGCATGACCGGCGCACTCAATGCCAAATCGGCGAACAGCGGCAGATCATCTACGGTGGCTTCTTCAGGTTCGGCAGTGGCGACAGGCTGCGGCACTGCGGCCTTCGGCGGCTTTGCAGCGTAGGTTTTCTTCGCCGCAAACGGTTTTGGGGCGGCGCTTTTGGCGGGCTTTGTTATGGTCGGCTTCAGGACGGCAGGCTTACGCGGAAGTTTTGACATGGTTGATGGCCTTTGCGTCAGTGTACCCAATATGCAGCACACCTGAGAGGCGAATATCACGCGACGACGCGCCGACGTCGAGTGCATACGCGCCGGGGTCTGTCCGCCAGCCATGCTTTTTCGTGTCCCAATACGCAAACGCATTCGGCCCAAGCGTCAGTGTCAGGATTTTCCGTTCGCCGGGCCGCAGCGACACCCGCGCAAACGACTTCAGCTCCCGCACCGGCCTGTCTATTTTAGGACTGATAGGCCGCACATAAAGCTGAACAACTTCATCCCCGGCACGTTTTCCGGTGTTCTGAACCGTGACTTGTACTGTCATCGGCTGGCCGACTTTCGCCGTGCTTGGCATCTGCAAGCGGCTGTACGCAAACGTCGTATAAGATAATCCAAACCCAAAGGGGAACAGCGGCTTGATGCGGGCCTGGTCAAAATGGCGGTAGCCGACATCCACGCCTTCCATATAGCGGACAAAGCTGCCCGCGCCGGGATAGTTCGTCCAGTCCGAGTAATCTTCGCGCTGGTACGCCCATGTCCCGGTCAGCTTGCCGGACGGGTTCGCGTCCCCAAACAAAATGTCGGCGGCGGCAGTCCCCGCTTCCTGCCCTGAATACCACGTTTCTAAAAGTCCCGATACACGCGGCAGCCACGCACCCGTCAGCAGCGGCGTCCCACCGTTCAGCACGACCACCGTGTGTGGATTCGCGGCGGCAACTGCCTGGATCAGCTTTTCTTGATCACCCGGTAGGTGCAGGTCCGGCGGGTCCATTTCTTCGCCTTCGTAGTTGTTGTCCGTGCCGACCACGACAACCGCGATGTCAGATTTCGCCGCCAGCGCGACGGCGCTCGCCAGCGCCTCCGGTGTGCCGGAGCCGGTGCGCGGGCAGCCCTGCGCGTATGTCACCGTGACGCCAGGGCCGGCTTTCTGTTGAATGCCTTCCAGAACGCTGACTTGGTAGAATGGATGCACATCCGCGCTCCATCGCCCCCCAAGCTGCGTGTCTTCGGCATTCGGCCCGAGGACGGCGATGGACCTCAGCGTAAGACGATTGAGAGGCAGCAGGCTGTGCGCGTTCTTCAAAAGCGTGATGCCTTCCAGCGCGACGCGCCGGGCCAGCGCTTGATGCGCCGGGCTGTTGACGGCGGCTGAGTTTAGCGGGGCAGGCGGGTTCAGCATTCCCGTGCGGACCATCAAGCGCAAAACGCAGCGCACTGCGTCGTCAATTTCGTCTTGGGTGATTTGGTTCGCCTGCAACGCCTGCGTAAAGGCCGGCGGATTGTAAAAGTCTGGCTGCGGCATTTCCACATCTGTGCCGGCGTTCAGGCTGTCTACGGTGGAATGCACGGAACCCCAATCAGACACCGCCAGGCCGTCCCAGCCCCACTGCGTCCGCAGCAAATCCGTCATCAGCGGCCTGCTTTGAGCGCAGAACCGATCATTGACCCGGCCCAGCGCCGGCATCAGCGCCCAAACGTGGGCCTGATGCACGGCGGCATCAAACGCCGGCAGGTAAATCTCGTGCAGCGTCCGCTCGTCCACCGCAACATCCATGTTGTGCCGGTCGGTTTCCTGGTCATTGCAGACAAAGTGCTTGATGCAGGCCGCCACTTTCTGGCTTTGCATCCCTTCCACATACGCCATTGCCATCTGTGCGCTCACATAAGGGTCTTCGCTGAAGTTCTCGAAGTACCGCCCGTCCTGCGGCGTGCGCGGCGTGTTGACGCATGGGCCGTAGACAATCTGCCGATTTTTGGCCCGTGCTTCTTCTCCCATCGCTTTCCCGACCTGCCGGACCAGCGCCGGGTCCCAGGTGGATGCCATGACCACTTCCATCGGAAATGCCGTCGCCTGCCCGTCCCGCAGCCCTGCCGGGGAGTCAATCGTTCGCAGGGACGGAATGCCTAAACGGGGCAGAGCAGGCAAGTCCAGCTTGAATGGGTCCCCGTAGCCAATCAGCGCCAGCAGGCTGAACTTCTCCGGCTGGGTCAGCCGCCCCAGCAAATCCGCAACCCGCGCCTCAATCGGCGCATGAGGGTTGGCATACACGGCATTCGGAACAAAGCCGACAGGCGCATCGGCGTCGGCGTGAACGGCACCGAAGGATAGGAAAACACATAAAAGAGCCGTCTTCAGTGACGAAAAAGCGGGCATAAAAACTCCATATCGGCATGTTGCGGGCATGACGTTGACAAACAAAAGCCGCAGCCGGTATAATACAAGCCGTCGGCAGAAAACTTGCTTCTCGCCCTGCGGCATTGCAGACAACTTACAAAACCGCAGGCAAACGGGGTTGTAGCTCAGGGGATAGAGCGAGGGACTCCTAAGCCTTAGGCCGCTGGTTCGATTCCAGTCAACCCCATTTCTCCTGACTTAACATAATCTGACCTAGACATAAATTGGAGAGGTCGCATAGTTGGTCTAGTGCGCCCGCCTCGAAAGCGGGTGAGGGTCA
>CAXTRL010000101.1:2908-10631 GCA_964246575.1 uncultured Armatimonadales bacterium | reverse complement strand
AAGAGGTACGCCGCGCCCATAGGCAGACCCGCTTCCAGGCAGATTTGCAGCGGCCCAGCCACACGCATCCAGTGGGATGCCCCCGGCACCGGATTTCCTAAGTGAGCGAGGCCAAACATCAGGCTGGTGACTGCCAGGGCGACGCCGCTGCCTCTGCGCTCTTCCAGGGTCTGGAATATGTAACCGCGAAACAGCGTCTCCTCAAACAGCGCCACGCAAAAATACAGCAGCAGCGGGACGAGAACCAGCGCACTCGGCACGACTGCGATAACATGGTACATTCCCAGCCCCGCCAGTACCCCAACACCAACTGTCAGCATCGCCGCGCCGAGCGCGAAGCCGCCTAGCAGCCCCGCCGGCAAGCCGCTGGGATTAAATCCTGCCGTCGCCCACGGGCGTTTATCCACGAAGCGCACCATGACCCAGAACGCCAGCACGGCGCTCGCCGCCGCAGTCCCCTCGGCAGCGATGAACAGCAGTTGAGAAACGTGAATGCGCGTGTGGTGCAGCAGATGCAGTGCAGTCAGCAGTTTCAGTACACCCAACAAGGCAAGCGTGGGTGCCGCAAACAGCAGCAGGTACAGCACAATGCGAGTGACGGGAAACGCCCAAAAGCGCTGCCAGCGGCTCGGCTTGGGTGCGGCGGGGGTAGGGGACAAAGAAGCGTTGATCATGCTGGTTATGACACGGCACGGGCCAAAAAGTTGCAGGGGATTGTTTGTAGGGGCGCTGCTTGCCGCGCCCTATGTCTAAAGCGTATCTGGCTTGCTTTATGGGTAAGCGGAAGTCTAGGAGGGCGCAGCAAGCAGCGCCCCTACGAGAATGACGAGCGAGGTTCTAATACTTCAAGTACGCTTCCGAAATGGCGCTGCCGATTTCAATGCACCGAATCTGAACCTGGTCCAAGAACTGATGCAGGCCCTGCTTGATGATTTCTTCCGTCGTCATAAACGACAAGTCCGCCCGCAGGCGGCCTACCAGCCGCTCGGCGCGATTGGAGGCCGGAACGCCTTTGGTGCCGCCGATCTGCCGCAGGGCGCGGTCCATGCGGGTAATGGCGTAGGAAACGGAAGCGGGGAAGTCCGGGTTGCGGACCAGAAACGACACCACTTTGCCCGGCGTGATGCCGAGCCGGTTGGCTTTGCGGAACGCCTCAAACGCCCCAACGCTTTTCAGCACGGCGATCCACTGATGCTGGTCCAGCGTTCCGCCGATTTCCGCTTCTCCCAAGAGAATGTGGTACTTGACGTCCAAAATCCGCGCCGTCTTGTCGGCCCGCTCCAGCATCATGCCGCACTCTAAAAACGCTCGCGCTTCATCGGTCGGCATAGTGCGCTCGGTGATGCCCCGGAATAAGTGGGAAGCGTTCTTGACCTGGGCAAAAAACGAGTGCGGAGACGCTTCTAAAATTTTGTCCACGTTCCACCGGGTCACTTCCAGAAAGAACATGTTCAAGCTCTCGTACATCTCCGACGGGATCATCTCGCGGACGCCCCGCGCGTTTTCGCGGGCGCGGACCACGCAGGACGTGATGGAATTGCCGTTGTCCCGGCGGAACGCAAAGAAATCCAGCACATTGCGCTCCACCTGCGTGTCGTTGTACAGTGTGGCGAACAAATCGGCGTCACCGGAAATAGCAAGGATTGGCCCCCACAGCGCCGACGGGTCGCCGCCGCTGCCGCTATTTGCCAGCGGGAACGCCCCTTCCAGCTCCGAATGGTATTGAACATCTACCATGCGGGCCGTCGCTTCGGCACGCTCCACATAGCGCCCGATCCAGAACATGGCATCGGCTTCACGAGCAAGCATAAATAGGTTCCTATCGTTGTCTTATTCTTCGCCCACGAAGGTGGGAGCTTGAACTTTCAAAGCCCTGCCGTTCAGGGCAGGGAAGACTTTTGGCAAAGTTTCTAATCTGCCTTTACACTTTAATCACGCCCTCCACGGGCCGCGTCTCGCCTTCGCCGAAACCCTGCGATTGGGTCATGCTGCCCATCGTTTGGGACTGCATCTGGCCCGAAGGACGCGCCAGGACCCAGGTGTCTTTGGAGCCGCCGCCCTGAGACGAATTGACGACGTAGGAGCCTTTGCGAAGGGCGACGCGGGTCAGGCCGCCGGGAATAATTGAGATTTCCTCGCCCATCAAAATATAAGGACGCAGATCAATGTGACGGCCCTCAAAGCCGTTCACGTCGGGGACAAACGCCGGGGCGCGGGAAATCTCGACAAGCGGCTGGGCGACGAAATTGCGCGGGTCGGCCTTGATCATTTCGGCGAACTCGTCCTGCTGGGCTTTTGTGGACTGCGGCCCCATCAGCATCCCGTAGCCGCCTGCTTCGTTGGCGCTTTTGACCACCAGCTTATCTAAGTTCTTCAAAATATGGTCGCGCTGGGCATCATCGGCGGACAGATAAGTCGGGACATTGGGCAGCAGCGCCTCTTCGCCCAGATAATACTTGATCATGGCCGGGACATACGCATAGATCACTTTGTCGTCGGCCACTCCCGTCCCGACGGCGTTCGTCAGCGCAACATTGCCCGCACGGTAAGCGTTGATGAGGCCGGGAACGCCCAGCGACGAGTCGTTTCGGAATGTCAGCGGGTCCAAAAAGTCGTCGTCAATCCGGCGGTAAATCACGTCTACCCGCTGCGGCCCGCGCGTTGTTTTCATCCAGACGATATTGTTTTCCACGTACAAATCGCGGCCCTGGACCAGATCAATGCCCATCTGCTGGGCCAGAAACGCATGTTCAAAGTAGGCTGAATTGAACTCGCCGGGGGTCAGCAGCACCACGGTCGGGTCGGCAATAGCGCGGGGCGAAATATAGCGCAGGTTGGCAAGAAGCTGGGAGCAGTAGTGGTCCACGGCCAGCACCCGGTTTTCCCGAAACAGGCCGGGGAAAATGCGGGTCATCAGCATTCGGTTTTGCAGCACATACGACACGCCGGATGGCGAGCGCAGGTTGTCTTCTAAAACAAAGTAATCGCCGTGGTCATCGCGCACCAAGTCCGTGCCGCAGATATGGACGTAAATGTTTTTCGGGACCGGCGCACCGATCAGCTCCCGCCGGAAATGCTTGGCGTTGACAATCAGCTCGCGCGGCACAACCCCGTCTTTAAGTATCTTCTGGTCATGGTAAACGTCATGCAGGAACATATTCAGAACGCGCAGGCGCTGGGTCAGCCCGCGCTCAATCCCAGCCCATTCAGTGTTGGTCATGATGCGCGGCACCAGATCAACAGGCATCGTCTTTTCCAGGCCCTGATCGTCGCCGTAAACCGTAAACGTCACGCCTTGATTGAGCATGCTGTTTTCGGCTTGCTGGGCGCGGGCCTTGAAATCCTCCGCCGTCAGCGACTCCAGCGTCCGGTACAAGCTCTGGTAATGCCGGCGCGGGACGCCGGCGGTCTCGAACATCTCATCGTAGAATTTGTCGAGGGTGTAGTGGTCAAAAAGGGGCATGAGAAACGGCAGACTCCTGACTGTAGATAGCATGAGATCGCGCGTCATTGCGGGGAATTGGTATTATACCGGGAGCGAGCAGGGGTGTCAAGCAAGCGCCGGGACAACTACACTGCCAGCACACTGTAAACGATGCGGCTTTTGCGGTTGGCAGCCACTTCCGTCACCCGCTCACGAACCGGCTCCGGCAGAGGCTCATCACGCGGGTGCTTGATGACGACCCGCCGCCGCGCTACCCGGCAGGCATATTCCACCGTCCTTGCATCCAGCGGGGCCGGGTTGCCGAACACAAACAAGGGCGACACCGACATTTCCGAGCCGCTTAAACGGTGCTCAAAAAACGGGTCAAAATATACCACGTCCACTGATTGGTCTGCCAAACCCGGCAAATACTCCCGCGCATCTGCCGTCACTACCTGCACCCGCCGCAGCGCGTCCGTCAGCGTCGCACTGTGCAGCGTGAAGCTTTGCGTGCCGACACGCGACACAAGCGCAAGCTCCGGCACGCTTTCCAGCCCGATAACGCTCCCGGTTTCGCCGACGGTCAGCGCGGCGAGAGCGGCTTCACACGCAAACCCCAATGTGCAGTCCAGCAGCGAGTCGCCGGCGTGAAGCTGCGCCGCTTCCAAAAAGTGGTCGTGCCCGCCGTGCATCAGATTATACGCCCGCACTTGAAACAAATTGGGATGAAAAAAGTATTCCGTGCCGCTGCTTCGGTCCCGCAGGCGCAGGTGGTCCTGTCCGGCTACCAGCAGTCGCCCCGCCTCACACGCGGCAAAAACGCCGGGAACAGACAAGCCGGAGCGCGGGACATAGGGCACCTGAAGCTCGGCGGCATACTCCCGCGCCTGCGCTTCTAGGATAGGGGGCGGATGAACGGAGGTGGTGACGGCAAGGGGAATAGGCATAATGACTGACAGCAGAAGTTGAGCCGAATTGCATACGGGCAAGAAAAGGGCAGGGGCAAGCCCTGCCCCTACATGCCGAAGATTACAACTCCCGCACGGCGTCTTTGATGTCGGCGACGGCGGCAGGGGGAACGATGAGCTGGCCGAACCCCATGCCGAGAGCATCGCCCAGCACCTGCGGCCACCAGTCGCCGCCAATCCGCACCGTCGACGGCTTGCCTGCCCGCCTGGCCTGGCCCGCCGCAAGCAAAAGCCGCTCCCAGGACGCGCCGCGCAGGCTGCCGGTCAAAAATGTTCCGGCGAAGCCGTCTAAAGTTTCCGGCAGGTCATCCTGGGCGTCGCCGCCTTCCACCGACACGCCCAGCTCAAGCTGGACCCGGCCAAACAGCGTGTCGTCTTCTTCCAAGCTTGTTTCAATCTCGTCCAAACGTTCTTGAAGCTCTTCGCGCTCGGACGGGTCGCGCAGGACCAGATGCAGCGGCAGGCGGGCCGCGCCGCGCACCAGCGCCGTCAGGGCTAAGTTGTCGTGGGGAATGTCTAAGTACAAGGGCTGGCCGCCAATCACTCGGGCCAAGTCGCCCAGCGCCTGCGCCTGCTCTCCGGCCGTCTGGGCCACAGTATCCGTGCCGAGGAAGTTGTTGCCCGCCGGGACGACCAGGCCGTCCGCGCCCTGCGCCATCGCTTCTTCGGCCTGATCCAGCGACCAGGCCGCGCAAAGAATGGAAACCAAACGGTTGTCCGACGCCGTCCGGGCCGGCAGATGAGCGCCTTCCAAAAAGAAGCGGCGGGACACGGTCAGTGGTGCCTGATAACGCGCGACCGTGCCGGCGTCGGGCGCGATGTAAACGCGCCCCCGGTCGCCGTCCACGATCACGATGTCGTCTTCTTCTACGGTGCGTAATAGCATTTCGCCCAAGCCCAGCACCGTCGGCAGTTCTGGGGGCGGGGACAAGGGTGCGGCGGACTGCGCGGCTAGGCCGACAATCTGGATGCCGGGCAGGGGAGACAACCAAAAGCCCGGCGGAATGCGCTCGCCAATCAGGACGATTTGTTCCGGCTCCGGGTTTTCCAGCCCAAACGAGCGCAGCCGCTCGCCGATCCGCCGCAGCCGGTCAGGTGACAGGGAAGGAACGCCGAAATCTTCGTGCAGGCGTGCGGCGGCGGCGATGGCAACGCCGGAATGGGCGGCGGCCCCGTGCAAGACTTCCATCAGGGCTTGCCTGCCGAAGACGCGGTTGCCGGCGGCGTCTGGGCGGGAAGCGCCGGGCCGGGAGCCGTCGGCGTGGCCGCTGCCGGGGATATAGCTGGGGATGTGGTCACGGCGGTAGGATTTTGGCTCGGCGGCAAAGAGGCGGGAGCCTGGCTGGCCCCCGTGCGGGCTGGGGGGGCGGCATCGGCAAGGCTTGGCGCGTGAGGCGGCGGCACCGGCAGGGTCAAGTCCGGCTCATCATCGGGCGCGGCGTCGCCGCTGCCCTTCGGCTGCGATTTGACCGGGAAAACGCCAATGGTCTTGAACGGCACAAAGACAGCTTCCGAGCCTTCTTTGATGTTGATCAAGACGGGCTTGCCTTGCAGGCGCGTGTCTCCTTGAATTGTGCTGCCGTCACTGTAAGTGCCTTTGATGTCGCCGACAAGCTGAATAGTCTGCGCTTTGCCGTTGTACAGCCCGGCGTCGGCAGTCAGCGTCCGGGTTTGCAGACCGTCTTCTTTGGTTTGGATGACCTGCGTGACCGTCAGCGGTCCGGGGATGCGCCCGACTTTGTACTTGTAATCATAGGTCATCATTTGGCATGTCAGCGTGGCCGGGTCTTTAAACTGCTTGCGTAGCGAGCTGCCGCCCGCGCTTGCTTCCCGCTTGCCGGGCTTGACCACCAGCACAATGCTGTCGCGCAGGGTTGCCAGATGCTTGGTAAAGTCTACCGAGCCATGCTGCCCGACTAAGTCGTCCTGTGCGTCGTACAAATGCACCGGCCCCTGCGCTTTGGCGCTCACCACGTTGTTGTTCTTATCAAACAAAGTCATGGCGGCGCTGGTTTTCAAAATCGCGTCATCCTGCCCGAACTGGACTCCCTGGCTCAGTTCCAGCGTGTGCGGCGCGGACACATACTGGGCCGCGCCGGACTCATAAGTGACGACCTGCGGCGCGGCGGTAGGCGCACTGCTTTGGGCGTGAACGGCTGCGCCGGGGCGCGTCAGCATGAATCCGGCGGCGGCCACGGGAAGAAGGGTCAGCGCTGTGAGACGTGATGTTCGCAGGAGTTTTCGCATCGGGTTTCGCATGGCTTATTGTACCTCGGAAGAAAGCCGCAGGGTTCCCCGAAACCCGTGGCCGGACAAGTCGCCCGTGTGCGTGTTGACTTCAATATCGGACGCCGAAGCCGTGCCGAGGCCGCCGGGAATGAGGGCCGTGACCGGGCCGAGCGTCTGCGCGGCCTGCTTGTCCGCGCTCCAGGTCAGGCCGGAGCAGTTCAAGTCCGCCGGGCCGCGCGTGCTGCTAAAGCGGGCATGGACGCCGCCGCTCAGGTGCATGACGCCGTGTGCCGGCGCATCCGGCGGCGAAAGATACTGTGCGTTCCCGGCGGAAACGGCCAGCTTTGGCATCGCCGCCGCAACTGCGCCGGGGCAGGTCAGCGTATTGCTTGCCGAATCCCAAAGAATTTGCTCCGTGCGAAGGCTGGGATGCGCCGCGCTGACCACCGATGCCTGGACATGGCCCTCCACCCGAAGCGTTCCCATGCCGCTCGTGCCGACCATGCCAAACGGCGTCGCGTAGGAAGCATGGTCTGCCGAAAGGTAAACGACCGGACGGCCATCGGCGGCGTACATCGCCCCCCGGCGAATGCCGCCGACGGACAGGGAATGCCGGTCCTGGCTTAAGGCCGCGATCCGCGCGGCAAAACGCCAGCGGACTTTCCCTCCGCTTCGGCCTACCACCTGCACGTCATCGGCTTCCAGCGCGGCCTGCTCCGGCCCCATCTGCCCAGTGCTTGGGAAGCCCGCAAGCGTCTGGCTTTGGAAATAATGCAGGGAGACTGCGGCAAAGCCCGCCAGGAAAATGCCGACGCCGGCAAGAATAATGCGCGGATTACCTAAAAACATAGTGGCTGCGCCGAGTCCTGTTAAGGAACTGTGAGCGGCGGCGGGTTAGGCGGCAGGGAACTGCCCGTGGTCCCCGGTGTGCCGGTTGTTCCTGGTGTGCCTGTCGTCCCCGGCGTGCCGGTGGTTCCCGGTGTGCCGCCGCCGGAGTTGCCGTTGCCGCCCCCACCGCCGCACCCAGCCACGGCAATCGCCAGCGCTGCGCCGAGGCCAATCGTTCCTGCAAAACCGGCGCGTCGCGCCAAGCGTCTCTGCT
>CAXTRL010000101.1:0-2808 GCA_964246575.1 uncultured Armatimonadales bacterium | reverse complement strand
GCGCCGAGGCCAATCGTTCCTGCAAAACCGGCGCGTCGCGCCAAGCGTCTCTGCTTCCGTGATAAGATCATGTTATTCCCTTCGCTGCGCGAAAACCGCGTTACGTGATTTTTGACTGTTATCGTTCTATTATAAAGGAAAACGCGCCGAAGCGCAAGAGGGCGATGCCGCTGCTTTCTTCAGGTTTTGGTGTAAGTTTTGGGGAAAGAGATTATTTTCGGCGCGAACGCAGCGCCAGCAAAGCCGCAGCAAGCAGGACCAGGCCCGGCACAAGGAGCCAGCGGCGAGCGACGCCTTCCGAAATAATCACGGGAATGGGTTCAGCGCCGGGGTTCAGCGCCGGGGCGTCCGGCGGCAGCAGCACGGAAACCGCACGGGGAACGATCTCAACAGTCAGCTCGCGGGTGCGCCCGCCGTCTTCGCCGTCAAACTGCACCGGCTGCTCCCGGCGCGGCTTCAGCGTGACGCGCCGGGCTTGATGCACTTCCAGCGCGGCGTCCCGGTGAGCGCGGCCCAAGAGGGCGCTGCCTGCCAGGTGCGCCCAGTGAGCAAGCGTGGCCGCTTTCACGATGCCGACATCCAGCAGGCCGTCATTGGGGGACGCATCCGGCAGCACCGTCAAGCCGCCGGTGATCTTGCCCATGTTCGCCAGCAGCACGGTCTTGGCCCGGCGGCGCAGCGGCGGATCGTCGTCGAGGTAAATGTCTATGTACGCCCGGCGGCGGGCCAGGTTCTTGAATGCCGCCCGGAAATATGCCCACTTGCCGAACTTGTCTTTGGCTTCCCGGTCGGTGTCCGCGATCATCTGAGCATCCATGCCCATTCCGCCCATGATTGCAAAATAGCGGCCTTCTTGGGTGCGGGCAAGGTCCAGTGCATACGGCTTGCCCGACAGCACCACATGAACGGCGTCGGGAACGGTAATCGGAATGCCGAGATTGATGGACAGCAGGTTGCCGGTGCCGGCCGGCAGCACGGCAATGGGAACGTCGGTGCCGACCAGCGCCGACATGGCTTCCATAACCGTGCCGTCGCCGCCGGACACCGCCAGCAGGTCCGCGCCGTCTTTCAGGGCTTGTTCGGCCAGCGCTTTGGCCCCGGTTTCTGGCGTCGTGGCGATAAACTGAGACGCATAGCCGTCGGCCCGCAGCGCGTCGGAGATCAGCTTTTTGCGTTCTTCCGGGTCGCTTTGTCCTGAAACAGGGTTAAAAATAACGTAAACGGACTTTGAAGTTTCGGGCATAATGCCGTGAGTGTACCCACAAAGGGGGCTGCTGTCACGCCGCAAGCAGGCTGGGGAAGGACGCTGCGGCAGGAGAATAACGGGCGCGGAGAATGGAAACGCACTGCGGGTCCAGCGAGTCGCTGTCTAAAATGGCGAACACTTTCGCCATCGGCATCGCGGCCCGGTAAGGCCGGTCCGCCGATAGGGCGTCAAACACGTCGGCGACCGCAATGGCCCGCATGTCCATATCCAGCACCGTGCTGTCCATCCCTCGAAAATAGCCCCGGCCATTCAGCCGCTCATGGTGGGCGCTTGCCACTGCCGTTAGCCGCTGGAAGCCGTTGATTTGGCTGAGGATCTGCTGCGTGTGGTACGGGTGCCGCCGGATGCATTCCCACTCGGCGTCGGTCGGCTTGCCATTTTTGTCCAAAATCGTGTTCGGCACCGCCAGCTTGCCGATATCATGCAGCAGCGCCGCCCGCCGCAAAATCGTCCGCCGCCTGCCGGAAATGCCCAGCCCGTCGGCGATTTCCAGCGTGACCTCGCAGACGCGCGACGAATGCTCGCCCGTAAAATGTGACTTCGCATCCACAATCTCGGAAAACGCTTCGCAGACCGCGTCGAGGCGCTCTTCGGTGGCAGGCGTCGAGGCGGCTTCAATGTCCAGCTCCAGCAGCGTTTCGTGGGGCGTTTCGCGGACCGAATGCCAGAACACGTCGTCCTGCCGCAGCGAGTGGGCGACTTGAACCAACACCGGATCAAACCAATGCCCCCGACGCGCCCGCAGCATCTCATACGCCGGTCCGAGGCCGAACGTCTTGGCGAACACTTCCAGGGTCTGCGCGAGGCAGGCGATTCGGGCCAGCAGCGGAATCTGCTCGCCCGCCAGGTGATGCGGGGCGCCGCGCCCGTCCCAATGCTCGTCCAGATACTTGATGCAGTCGGACGCTTCCGGGCTGAGGCCCAAGTTCCGCGCAATCCGTGCGCCCCGCGAGCAGCGAGCTTCCATCAACTGGTCAGCGATGCCGTCCATGCCCGCGATCT
Organism: uncultured Armatimonadales bacterium; assembly: GCA_964246575.1. Classification (GTDB taxonomy): domain Bacteria; phylum Armatimonadota; class Armatimonadia; order Armatimonadales; family Capsulimonadaceae; genus JANXMY01. The sequence goes on along the minus strand of CAXTRL010000101.1, from coordinate 539 downwards.
GGACCATGCGCTGCGCCCGCGCCAGCAGCCCCGCTTCCGGCAGCGCCTGCCCGGCGGCGTACTTGACGGCTTGAAGCAGATTGCTCCAATCCACCACTTTGGACGCATATTTTGCCGCAATGTCGTCCCCACCGTAGATCTCAACCATGCGGGCGGCATTTGAGGAGCAGCCGGAGTCCTTCAAGAGCATTGCTTGGCGCAGGTCTTGAAGCGCGTCGCCGCCCAGTCCGAGCGCCGCCCCGATCCGCAGGGCAATGAGGCAGCTTCGCTCGGTGTGTCCCGGCACCTGCCCGGAGGTCAAGTCCAGCGCATAGCTCAGCGAAGACAGCACTTCTTCCAAGCTCAGCGCCGGCGCAGCTTCATCGTCAAGAACATCATCATCGTCAAGCAGCAAGCTAATCATTTGCTCTATTGTCGGCAAAACGGCGGCAAAAGCAGACAAGCCAAAAGTGCGGCTTGTTGGAGGAAAGTTTGAAGAAAGCCGCCTGGGGGGGACTCGAACCCTCGACCTAGAATTTAGAAGATTCTTGCTCTATCCA
>CAXTRL010000100.1:0-10666 GCA_964246575.1 uncultured Armatimonadales bacterium | reverse complement strand
GCCATGCCGGACTGACTTTGTCAGATGGCTCAGCGGTCGTGCCGAAGTAAATGTTGACGTGGCCGACCGAGATCTCCGCGCTCCGGTCAAACTGCCGCCCGGCGCTGACCGAAAAATCGCCGACCAAAATAATCTTTGCCCAGCGCAATTTAGGCCTAATTGGATTGGAACTGTTCGGCGGCGCATAAGAAAATGGCCTGGCAGCGTAATCCGTGAACGTGACATCGCGAAACAGCGGCACCGTAAACGGCTTGCTCGCCGGACGCGCTACCGGCGGCTCAGCAGTCACCGAGCGGGATGATCCCAGAAGCACCGCACTTTGCGCGGCAGCGAAGCCAGGCATCAGCAGAGCCGGCGCAAGAAGCAAAAGCGCCCTGAAGAAGACGCGGCAGAGGGAAAGCATAGGTGTATCATACCTCACGCCTGCTTGTTTGCCGCCTGCCTTGACAAATCCCGCTACGCCGTGCTATGATAACCTAACAAATCCATAGCGTAGCACGACGATCTTATCAAGAGTGGTGGAGGGACACGGCCCGACGAAACCACAACAACCACCCAGTTATCATCAATTTGATTATCAACTGGGCAGGTGCTAAATCCGGCCTGGTGTCTTCCAAGATAGCTGGGCAAGATAAGAAGCTTCAGCGACCCCGCTCCCGCTTTTTTCAAATCCTCTTGATAACCCACGCCGCCGCTTGCTATCCTGCCTGTCTAACCAGCATCACTAGAAGGAAGCAACACCCATGCCTGAAACAAAGTTATTTACGTCCGAATCGGTCTCCGAAGGACACCCTGACAAGCTGGCCGACCAGATCAGCGACGCCATTCTCGACGAGCTGCTGCGCCAGGACGTCAAAAGCCGGGTCGCCGTTGAAACCCTGCTGACGCGCGGTTTGGCCGTCATTGCCGGCGAAGTCACCACCAACGGCTACGTTGAGATCAGCGACGTTGTCCGAAAAGCCATCAACGAAGTCGGCTACACCAAGACCGACTACGGTTTTGACGGCAACACGACCGGCGTTCTCGTCGCCCTCCAAAAGCAGTCGCCCGACATCGCCGTCGGCGTAGATGCCGGCGCTAAAGGCGACAAAGCCCAGGGCGCGGGTGATCAGGGCATGATGTTCGGGTTCGCGGTCAACGAAACCCCGGAGCTGATGCCGCTGCCCGTCACCATCGCCCACGCGCTGACGGCCCGCTACGCCGCCGTCCGTAGAAACGGCTCTCTCGGCCTGCGCCCCGATGCCAAGTCCCAGGTGACCATCGCCTACGACCGCGCCACCGACAAGCCTGTCTCGATTGACACCCTTGTTTTTTCCGCCCAGCATGACCCGGAGCTGACGCAGGCCGACGTGCAGGCGTTAGTTCAAGAACATGTCATCCAGCCCGTCTTGGCCCAGTACGACCAGTACGTCACCCACGACATCGTCTACCACGTCAACCCCACCGGCATCTTCATCATCGGTGGCCCGCAGGCCGATACCGGCGTTACCGGCCGCAAGATCATCGTGGACACCTACGGCGGCTACGCCCGCCACGGCGGCGGCGCGTTTTCCGGCAAAGACCCGTCGAAAGTGGACCGTTCGGCCGCCTACGCCGCCCGTTTTATAGCCAAAAACATCGTCGCGGCAGGATTGGCCGCAAAAGTCGAGATCCAGCTTGCCTATGCCATCGGCGTCGCCGAGCCGGTGTCCGTTCTGGTCGACACCTTCGGCACCAACACCCTCCCCGAAGACGAAATCAGCCGCCGCGTCCGCGCCCATTTCGACCTGACCCCGCGCGGCATCATCCAGCTTTTGGATTTGACCCGCCCGATCTACTCCCAGACCGCCAAAAACGGCCACTTCGGTCACCCCGAGTTCGGCTGGGAAAAGACCGACCAAGCCAGCAAATTGGCCTCGTAACAACTTGAACAAAAGCCGCCGGGCAATGCCCGGCGGCTTTCTTGCGTCTTGTGGTAAAATACGCTCAGGAGAACGCTTATGGCAATCGCAGAACACGAAATCACTCAGCAGGAAGTCACCCAAAGTGTTACAGTTCGCTTGACCGAAGCACAGGCTGCAAAACTTCGGCAGGCGGCGGAAGCAAAAGGGCAAAGCATGGAAGATTTCGCCGCGACAGCGATTACAGACGCGGTGCGGAACTTTTTAAGTCCTATCCTGCCTCTGCCTGCCGGGCATGACCCCCTTGACAGCATTGTCGGCATCTTCAAAGACAGCCCTGAACTTGACGCGCTCATGGAGCGTATCCACGAGGAGCAGCGACAAAGCATAGAACAATTTCGACTTGAAGCCGAGGCGGAAGAAGCCGCGGAACAAGCGAAAGCACTTCGGCAATAAATGTTTTTACTTGATACCGATACTGTGAACGGCATTGTGAGAGAAAACGACACAATCGTTCGCCGGGTTCGCGCTGTTCCTGTTGCTGATCGGTGGGTAAGCACGATTGTCATTGAAGAAACGGTTGGAAAACAAATCAGCCACCTGAACACGCTTCGCTCACAGCGCAAAGCGTTGAGCAGAGAAAGTCGCTTCCTCGCGGAGTTGGTCAGGATTATCGCCGCGTTCCAAATCCTGCCGTACACCGACGAAGCGGAGCAGTTGTATCAATCTTGGCCCGCAAAGCAGAAGCGCGTCGGTCCCAATGACTGCCGCATCGCTGCAAGCGCCATTCTTGCCGGCTTCACCGTCATCACCTGCAACGGCAAAGATTTCTCCACCATCCCCAGCCTGAGTTGGCAGGATTGGAGCCAGCCGTAGTTCCTATCTATGTAAGCCGCCGGGCATGGCTCGGCGGCTTTTTCGTTTGGGCTTGACATACCCCTGAAATCTTGGTATGATAGCTGCATAGAAACAGGAGGCAGCTTATGCGACGTGAACTTGCCAGCGGCGATCTGCCCGCGCTAATCTTGGCCGTGCTGAGTCAAACTCCTTTGCACGGCTACGCCATTGCCCGCGAAGTGGAGCATCTCAGTGAAGGCGCTTTGCATATGAAGGAAGGCACGCTGTACCCCGCCCTGCGCGTGCTGGAACAAGACGGCCTGATAGTGGGAACTTGGGAAGCCCAGCCCAAAGGCGCAGATCGCAAAGTCTACACGCTGACTGAAGCAGGCCGCAGGGAAACCGTGAGGCGCACCCAAGCCCTGCGCGACTACGCCGCGACCATCCACACGGTTTTAGGCAAACTCAACTTAGGAGAAATCGGTCATGCACAGCCTGCTTGAACAGTATTTGTCGGAAGTCGCCGCGCACCTCAGCGCACTGCCAGCCAAGCGCCGTAATGAAGAACTCCGTGAAATGCGGGCGCACCTGGAAAACGCCGTCATTGTCAACCGCGAGTTGGGCCAATCGGAAGACGAAGCCGCGCAGAGCGCGGTGGCACAATTCGGAACGCCCAAAGATTTAAGTGAGAATGTCGTCTGGGCCTGGCGGCGCGGGGCGGCACAGGACAGGCGCAGTTTTTGGGGCGCATCTCTCACGACACCTATAGTGCTGTGCCTGCTGTCCTTTGTGATGAACCAACGAGCCTTTGATCTTCTTTTAGACAGCTTCTTGCCGCATAACTTTCTGCTTTTTCTCGGTAAGCATCCGGGCTATGGCATGGATTTCACACGGGCATTGTTCCTGGCGACTTTTGGATTGTCGGGTCTCGCCGCCGGACTTTTTTTTCCTAAACGAGCCGTTCGTGGCGCATGTCTTGGCCTTGTCTTGTTTTGGATTGGCTTTGCTATGGTGGATGGGGTAGGGCAATTGTGGTCGCTCACTAGCGTGGAAGGACTAACACATCAGGGGCGCGGCGGCTGGATACTGATGGCTATCGCTTCGGCATGGGCAGGTAGCCGGTGGCGGCTGACGCAGGGAAAGCGTAGGAGGCTGGCACTGCGCTAAAGGAGGAAACGATCATGCACACTTTGCTTGAAAGCTATTTGGCAGAAGTCGCTGCTCATCTAAACACATTGCCGGTCAAACAGCGCACCGAAGAACTGGGCGAGATGCGTCAACATTTGCTCAATGCCGTGACGGTCAATCAAGAACTCAATCAGTCGGAAGAAGACGCGGCGGCAAGCGCTGTCGCGCAGTTCGGAACGCCCAAAGATTTAAGTGAGAATGTCGTCTGGGCCTGGCGGCGTGGGCGGCACAGGACAGACGCAGTTTTTGGGGCGCATCTCTCACGACGATACTGATGATCCATCTTGGCTTTGTGGCTCGCGGTCACGACTTGCTTAACGGTATCTTTTCGGAGACGTTTTTCAAGTACCTCATTGAACATACAGACAATGTGATGGACTCCACGGAGGTAATGATCATAATGATCTTTGGACTGGCTGGAATAGCCGCTGGCTGTCTGTTTCCTAAGCGAGCCGTTCGTGGCGCATGTTTGGGTTTGGCTCTCTACCAGCTTGGTGCCGTTGCCGTTTTTGGCTTAGCGTCTGGTGGTGTCTGGCGGTTCCTTTCTCTTACATTCGGCTGGTCGCTGGCTGCGATCATCTCGGCATGGGCCGGGAGTCGGCTTCGATTAACGTGGGGAAGGCGCAAGCGGCTGGCGCGGGGTTAGCCGCGCTTTAAGAACCATGTGTTAAAACACACGGCTACATGGCGCGGACGCCACAAAACACCTGCTTCGCGGGGTTCGGAATAATGCTCTAATCCGAGTGCCGCGAAGCGGTACTTCGTAGCGTCTTCGCTGTGTAGCCGTGTGTTTCAACACATGGTCCGAAACGGCATGGTTCCTAAGCGTTTTGATGCTCGGCCAGGGCGGCGTCGAACCAGGCGATGAAGCCGGGGAAGCGGCGCTCGGCGGTTTCGGCGGGCGCGTCCAAGTTTTCCCAAACCAGAACCGCTTTGCCGGTGCCGTCCGGCCCTTTGTCAAAGCAGGCGACGGCGTCCCTATCCAGCCGCTTGGCGAAGGCGACAAAGCCCCGATCTGGAAACCGGGCCTCTAAACGGGCGGTTTGGGCGGCGATTTCCGCGTCTTCCAGCATCTCCCAGGGTGCGAGGCTGTCCGGGGCGTCGTCTACAGTGAGTTCTCGCTGCTTTTTCTTAAACATCATTCTTCTCCTACATACATTCCTTTCCCACATACGCCGTTGTTCGCGGGCAAGTGCGTGGTTTCCTGCCGAAACGCCGGGGTTGTAGAAAACCCCGGCAAAGAAGCGTCTTTCAGACGAAGATGAGGCTGAGAATTTAGCTTCTCTGTGTCCGAAGGACATTTCCTGCCGGGGTTTTCCACAACCCCGGCACTTTCTCGGTTTGACTTCTTTTCCCGACGTGTGCTATACTTTCGGGTGAGGATGCCCTGGTGGTGGAATGGCAGACACAGCGGACTTAGATATGGGTCGCGCTAGGAGAAATCCTAACGTAGCAGCTCCCTAATTCGGGGAACTCTAACCTCTGCGATGAGCGGAGTAAGACAATCCCGAGCCAACCCGCCACAGAAAGCAAGTGGCGGAAAGTGTGTAGAGACTGTACAGGAGCCGCCTAACCCGTTTCTTTACAAAAGCAATTTTGTCAAAACGAACTGTTTTTGTCACGAACGGCACGGCGAAGAGACAGTCCAGACCACGAACGGTCTTGCACAAGCGTAGCGCTTCGCAAGGCAGGCCGCGAAAGCGGTAGTGGTAAGTAAAATCCTCCGGGGGCGACCCCGTGCGGGTTCGAATCCCGCCCAGGGCATCACGGTTTTTCCTGGCAAGAGAGATGCGAGGGAATGAATTCCTCTCGCTGATGAAGGTCGTCCTTCGGACGAAAGAGAGAATAGGCCTTCTCGTACGAAGGACGACCTTCATCATCGAGATTAAATCAATCACTCGCGATTTTTCCTGCATAAAACAGGCACTTTCTCGCCCTATTTCGTGTTCTAAAAGCATGGCGAGACACAAGGCGAATGCAGGCGAGGCGTTTCAATGCCCCCTATGCGAGCGGCTGGGGGACTTTCTGAAGCCCAGCAAGCACCATCTCGTTCCCAAATCGCGTGACGGGGAAGTGACGGCAGAGATTTGTTCGGATTGTCACCGGCAGATCCACGCGCTGTTTACGCTGGTGGAATTAGAGCGCGAGTACAGCACGATAGACGCGCTGAAAGCAAGCGAAGCCATGCAGAAGTGGACCCGGTGGGCGGCAAAGCAGGGCGGCGGACGAGTCGCGGTGCGGACTTCCCACGCGAAGAAGAACAGTTACCAGAAAGATAAGATTTATGGCGCAGTATGACGTAGACTTGATTGTGATCGGCGGCGGGCCGGGCGGCTATCCGGCGGCCATTCATGCGGCGAAGATGGGCGCAAAAGTCGTCTGCATTGACTTTGACAACGCAGGCGGAACGTGCTTGAACTGGGGCTGCATTCCGACCAAAACCATGATCGGCTCGGTCGCGGCGTTGGAGCAGGCCAGGCACTTCGCCGACTTCGGGCTGACCATCGGCGGCGAAATCGGCTTTGACATGAACGCCCTGATGGCCCGCAAAGACAAAGTCGTCAAAACACTGGTCGGCGGCGTCGAGTTCTTGTTTAAGAAGAACGGTGTGCGGTTTATCAAGGGCAAAGGCAAGCTGGTGGACCCGCACACGGTCGAAGCGGCCACCGAAGACGGCAAGACCGAGCGGCTCACGGCGGCATCTATTATCCTTGCCACCGGCAGCGTGGTTGCCAAGCTGCACCCGTCCATTCAGATGATCGGCGCGGACACTGCCGATGCCGACGTGTTTGTGGACAACCGGGAAGTCAAAAACCGCAAGGCGGCGGGGACGCTCGGCACCACGACGCTGTGGACTTCCAATGAAGCGGTCTCGTCGCTGGAAGTCCCCAAAAAGCTGGTCGTACTTGGCTCCGGCGCGGTCGGCACCGAGTTTGCGTACACGTACCGGGGTCTGGGCGCAGACGTAACCTTGATTGAGCTGCTGCCGAACATCGTTCCGGCGGCGGACCCGGACTTGACCGCCGAGCTGGCGAAGCTCTTGACCAAAGCGGGCGTCAAGATTATGACCGGCACGAAAGTGGTCGCGATTGACGTTCCCGGCAAGAAGCTGAAGTATGTCACCGAGAAAGGCGATGGCGAGATCGAGTTCGACAAGCTCCTCATCGGCGTCGGGCGCCGTGCCTACACCGATGGCCTCGGGCTGGAAGCGGCGGGCGTCGCGTTTGACCGCAAGATTACAGTAGACGAATATATGCGGACCAACGTCCCCCACATCTACGCCATCGGCGACGCGGCGGGCGGCGGCCTCGCGCATGTGGCGACCCGCGAAGGCGAAGTCGCCGCCGAAAACGCGCTGGGCCACACCGTCAAGATGGACTACACGGCTGTCCCGTACTGCGTCTACACCGAGCCTGAGATGGCCTGGACGGGATTAAACGAAGCGCAGGCCAAAGAAGCCGGCTACGACGTTAAAGTCGGCAAGTTTACGTTTAAGTCGCTCGGCAAGGCCCTGGCGATCAACGAAAACGTCGGCCTCGTCAAGATCGTCACCGACGCCAAATACGGCGAGATCTTAGGCGTCCACATCGTCGGCCCCCACGCCACCGATTTGATCCACGAAGCCTGCGTCTCGATCAAACTCGAGTCCACCATTGACGAGCTGATGCACACCATCCACGCCCACCCGACCTTGTCCGAAGCCGTCATGGAAGCCGCCCAAGACGTCAAAGGCGAAAGCGTCCACAAGTAAGCTTTACGAACAAAGAAGCCCCGCGCCATTGGCGCGGGGCTTTTTGCTGCGTCTTTGAGGCGGCTGTTAAAAATCGGCCCTGAGAAAATAAAGCAGGCCGGCAGCCTGCCTCCTGCCAAAGAGTGCGGTATACTGGAACCAAGGCATCAGCAATCTCCACGCCAAGCATTACTTCTTGTTTTTGGATCACTGAAAGGAACTCGCTTTGACTCCCGCTTCTCGTTCTTCCTGTTTTGGTTCTTCTTGCCGCCGCATTGCCGGCGCACTGACTGTTCTTTTCTCATCTGGTCTGTGCGCTGCGGGATGGACACCGGCCCAAGCCCAGGCGTCTCTCGTCACGGTGGCTTCTTTCAACGGAGTCAATGGAGAGGGGCCTTATGCCGGTGTGACATTTGACAGTCAGGGCAACCTTTTTGGGACAACGTATGAGGGCGGCGCAAACGAGGTTGGCACCGTGTTTGAGATCGTCAAAGGCAGCACGACTATCACCGATTTCGCTGCCTTCGACCAATCCAATGGGGATAATCTTGAGGCTGGCGTGACGTTTGACAGCAGCGGCAACCTCTTTGGAATAACAGCTGGGGGCGGCACAAATACAGAGGGCAGAAATACAGAGGGCACCGTGTATGAAATCGTCAAAGGCAGCACGACGATTACAGACATTCCCACTTCTAATCCTGATAATGTTGTACTCCAGCCTCAAGGCGGTTTAACGCTTGACACCCAAGGAAACCTCTTTGGGACCACCTATGGAGGAGGTGCAAAGGACAAAGGCACCGTGTTTGAGATTGCCAAAGGCAGCACACACATTCAAACTCTGGCTTCGTTCAACGGAACGGACGGAGAAAACCCTTATGGCGGCGTGACCTTTGATCGCCAGGGCAACCTGTTTGGAACAACGGCGAAGGGCGGCGCGAACGATAAGGGCACGGTGTTTGAGATTGCCAAAGGCACCACGCGCATCAAAACCGTTGATTTCTTTGACGCAAGCAATGGATCTTACCCGCAGTCGGGCGTGACCTTTGACAGTGAAGGCAACCTCTTTGGAACAACAACTGGGGGCGGCGCACAAAACGAGTCCGATGGACATGGCACGGTGTTTGAGATTGCCAAAGGCAGCGCGGCAATTACAGACCTTGTCTCTTTCAACGGCACTGATGGAGACAGCCCGGATGCAGGTGTGACCTTTGACAGTCGAGGCAACCTCTTTGGAACAACAACTAAGGGCGGCGCACACAGCAGGGGCATGGTGTACGAGATCGCCAAAGGCAGCACACACCTGAAAATCCTGGCTTCCTTTAACGGCGCCAATGGCTCTGACCCCGAAGCCGCCGTTGCCTTTGACAGCCAGGGAAACCTGTTTGGAACAACGGCGAAGGGCGGCGCGAACGATAAGGGCACGGTGTTTGAGATTGCCGCGCCGGGTTCATCCTCTGCCGCTGCATTGACGCCGGCCCAGGCTTCTCCTGCAAAGCAGGTTTCTTTCATCACGGTGGACTTTTTCACTAATGCCAATGAAACTATTTCTAATGAGCCTGGGCCTCATGCCGGCGTGACGTTTGACAGCAGTGGCAACCTCTTTGGAACAACCCACAGTGGCGGCACAAACGAATTCGGCACGGTGTTTAAGATTGCCAAAGGCACCACACGCATCAACACCCTGGCTTCTTTCAGAGGCACCAATGGAGGCAATTCAGATGTGGGTATGGCACTTGACCGCAACGGCAACCTTTTTGGAACAACGCAAGGTGGTGGCGCAAACGACGCTGGCACGGTGTTTGAGATCGTCCAAGGCAGCAGGCACATCAAAACCGTAGCTTCCTTTGCCCACGGAAATAATCCTGGTGCTGGCGTGACGCTTGACGGCAACGGCAATCTCTTTGGAACAACATTTAACGGCGGCGTACACGATGATGGCAGCGTGTTTGAGATTGCTAAGGGCAGCACACGCATCAAGACTTTGGTTTTCTTCAACCGTGCCAATATATTCGGGCCTGCGGGCGGCGCAAGGGACACTGGCCGCAGTCCTAATGCTGGTATGACGTTTGACCGCAGCGGAAACCTTTTTGGAACAACATTTGAAGGCGGCACAAGCGACGACGGCACGGTGTTTGAGATCGCCAAAGGCAGCAGGTACATCAAAACCGTAGCTTCCTTCGGCGAAACTATTGGGACCTATCCTCAAGGCGGATTGACCTTTGACGGCAACGGTAACCTCTTTGGAACAGCCTACGAGGGAGGCGCAGACGACGACGGCACGGTGTTTGAGATCGCCAAAGGCAGCACAGCGATTACAGAAATTGCTTTCTTCAACGGTGCCGATGGAAAAAGCCCTGCTGGGGTAACCTTTGACCGCCAGGGCAACTTGTTCGGGATAACCTATGCGGGCGGCACAGATGACAAAGGCACGGTGTATGAGATCGCTAAAGGCAGTACGCGCATTCGAACCCTGGTTTCCTTCACCGGTGCCAATGGATCTACTCCCTCTGGGGTGACATTTGACCGCAAGGAAAACCTGTTTGGAACAACGCAAAGTGGCGGTGCGGAAGGCTTTGGCACGGTGTTTGAGATTGCTGGGGCAGGTTCATCCGCCGCTGAGAAGTCCCGCCGCTGAGACCGGCCCAGCAGCGTGAAGCAAACCGATTTCTAGGGATAGGCTTGTGCTATTGGCGCAGGCTTTTTGTTTCATTTGGCACTGTACCGGGCATAGTTAAACATCTCTACTCCGCAGCAGCCGTGCGGCGGACTTGTTTCGAGGAGGAACATATGCGCGTTTTTGATAAATTCTCACCTGTTCGGGCCGTGACCCTTGCCGCCGTTGTGGCGCTTGGCGTTTTCGGCGCCGCCGGGTGCGCTCCGAAAGATGACAGCACTCCGCCGACGACGGTGGTGACTCCGGCCCCGCGCAACACCACGGTAGTCGTGCCGGGCGGCTCCGGCACGCCCGGTCCGGCGGGCGCTCCCGGCCCCGCCGGTGCGCCTGGCCCGGCGGGTGCTTCCGGCGCTCCCG
>CAXTRL010000099.1:0-10723 GCA_964246575.1 uncultured Armatimonadales bacterium | reverse complement strand
CGTGGGGTAGTCCCGGCGCAGCATGGCGGTTGTGGTCAGGGTGCCGTACAGGCCGCGCAGGGTAGTTGGGTCCTGAATGTCGTAGGTCGCCAGGTCGTGCTGCACGTCCGCTTCCACCTGCCGCGCCAGCGCCGCCACAGCGGCGTCGTTTTTGACAAAATCCGCCGCTTTGCCGGAAACCGCGTAAGTGTGCGGCGGCAGGTCCGCCAGCTTCGTAATCTTGATCTTGGCGCCGTTGATCTGCCCGGTCTGAACCTGTCCGGGGGCCGGCAGCACGGCAGGCGGGGCCTGTGCCTGCACACCGGCAGCGCCGAAGCAGAGCATAAGCGTCAAAGAAGCGGCGGAATAAAAACGAGAATTGGTCAAGAAAATTGTCCTTTGCTAATGGGCTAACAATGCACCGGCACTAGAAGTGCCGGTCTACTGTGTAGTGAAAGTCCCGGCGGGACTATGAATTAGGCTTGATGGCTTTTCTTTAGTGTCGAAGACACTTTCATTCAAGAGTAGACCGGCACTTCTAGTGCCGGTGCTTGCTTTGGCTCGTGCGGCAACAACCCTAACTTCCATCTGCCGGTCATGTTCCTCGGACGTGATCCACCGTCCAGCATTATAGTCCTCTACACTGCGGTCAAGTCCGTCCATTGTGTCTTTAAGTTCCGCTTCGGCTTCTTCAAAGGCATGGGTAAGCAAACTCGCGGAAAGCTGGTCCGGGTCGAGGTCTAAATCTTCGGCATAGGCCCGGAGCCGAGTTTCGATGTCTGGCGTCAACGTGACCGTCATGGTTTTATCCTTTGCGCTGGGCGAAGTCTTTCAGCAGGTCGGCGAGGGCTTGGACGCCTTTTTCGGGGAAGGCGTTGTAGATGGAAGCGCGGAAGCCGCCGACGCTGCGGTGGCCTTTGAGGCCGTCCATGCCGGCTTTGTCGGCTTCCAGCAGCAGTTCTTTTTCTAAGTTTGCGTCGCGCAGACGCCAGGTGACGTTCATCAGCGATCTATCGCCTTTATTGGTGACGGTCGGCTGGTAGAACGGGGCCAGCTCATCTAACGTGCTGTAAAGCACGGCGGCCTTGCGCTTGTTGCGGCTCTCGATCGCTTCCAACCCGCCTTCGGCTTCAATCCATTTCAATACTAGGCCGACGACATAAATGGAAAACGTCGGCGGCGTGTTGAACAGCGAGCGGTTTTCGAGAAACGTGGCATACGAGTAGATTTTAGGGATGTCGGTGTTCGCCGTGGCAAGGAATGACTTCTTGGCGACCGCCAGCACGACGCCCGCCGGGCCGACGTTCTTTTGAGCGCCGCCGTACAAAAATGAGAACTTTGTGTAGTCCCGGCGCAGGGCCAAGAAGTCCGACGACGTATCGGCGACAAGCGGCGTGTCGCCGGTATCGGGGAGGTCAAAATACTCGGTGCCTTCAATCGTGTTGTTGGTCGTGATGTGAACGTACCGGGCGTCCGGCGTCCGGGTAAAGCTTTTGGGGATTTCCGAGTAGCCTTCGCCTTCGGACGTGGCCGCTTCGCGGGCATCGCCGTAGAACTTGGCTTCTTTGAGGGCTTTCGCGCCCCAGTCACCGCTCACCACATAGTCAGCGGGCACGCCGGGCTTCAGGAAGTTCTGAGCCACCATTGCAAACTGCTGGCTCGCGCCGCCCTGCAAAAACAGCGTGGCATACTCGGTAGGGTCCAGCCCCAGCACGGACAGCAGGCGCGACTCGGCGTCGGCATGGATGGCTTCATAGGTCTTACCCCGGTGGCTGACTTCCAGCAGGGACATCCCCGTTCCGTCAATTTCGCGCACGGCCTGGGCGGCTTCCTCTAAAACGGGTTCCGGCAGAATGGCAGGCCCGGCGCTGAAGTTGTAAATACGATGGCTCATAAGTGTTTTCTCGATTTCGGCGTTGAATGAGTTTGTGTGTGAAAAACAGCCTGAGTGTACCCGAAGGGGAGGGGAAAGTGTCAAGAGGAGTGAAGAACCCCCACCCCCGCCGCAAGCGGCGACCCCTGCCCCCGCTGCGCGGGAGAGGGATAAGAATTAGGAGCGGAGTGGAAGGACATCTGCTTCCCTGTCAGGTTTCCTAACCCCTCTCCCGCGCAGCGGGGGCAGGGGTCGCCGCTTGCGGCGGGGGTGGGGGAGTTTTCACAAAATAGTCGCCACAGAGTTGCGGGAGGCCGGGTCGAGCGCCTCGGTGTTTGTGATCTCAAAGCGGTTGCCGTCCACATCCAGCAGCAGCAGGTGGGTCGGCGAGAGCCAGATCGCGTTTTCCTGCAAGTTCTGGGTCACGAAGTCGCGGTCGCCCCGGTCGGTTTGCACGCTCCAATAGGTCGCCCCAAATTCCTGTTTGGCGTGAGTAATGGCCCGAACCGTCGCGGTCAGGTAACGCCGCCGCAGTTCTTCTTTCGCCGCCGCCAGCGAGTCAGGCGGCAGGACGCTGGGGTCCGGCAGGGTGACAATCGCGCTGCCTTTGCCGTCCAGCAGCGCAAGATACTGGCCGGGCCGGGACAGCGGCGCAGCCCACGCAGGCTTGACCGTGTGGTAGGAACGGTCGCCGTCAATGGTCAGCCGCAGCCGGTCTTTGGGTTCATAAAACAGTCTGAGCGTTTGCGGGTCAGGTGCCTCGGACATCAGCAAGATTCTCCTAAAGGTGCAGAACGGCTCGAAGTTTTGTATCTACTTCCTGTTGCAAGGCAGGACTGATCAGCCCAATATAACGCTGCAAGGCGCTCGTATGGATCGTCGCGATCTTGTGAAGCCGCAGCACGGAGACGACTTTCAGCCGCGTTGATTGGTGCTGCGGCTGACGCGAATCCAGCAGAATGTCGCTTGCCAGAAGCGCCGCCGGAATGACAGAAGAAATATAAGCCGCGACTGCTTCGGTTCCAGTCCCAGTGGGACCCGTCAGCAAAAGCAGGGGGCGCAGTTTTGCCGCTGCCGTATCCCCGAAAGGGAAAGTGCCGAGGACAATTTCACCGCGCTGCATCAATCGGGTCTCCATCTTCCAGCGTATAAATATCTTCGCGCGGGTCAGCGAGTTCTTCCTGCCATTCACGGCTGATCGCCTGCATCCAAACCGCATTGAAAGTGTCTTCGGCTTCCAAAGCCTGTTCCTGCGGCTCCGGCACTAACACAAGAACGCGCACTGGCCCCGCCGGGGTCTGCGGCAGTTCCAAGAAAAGGCGATGCTGTGTATCTACTTCCGCGACGAACTCTAAGGCTTTCATGGCTGCTCCCGACCCTTGTTTCTTTGCATTATGACATGGATAAACGCTTTATCGTCTTCGCTGGCCTTGACGCGGGCCCCAGGCTTTTTGAAAGCGCTTGATGAACTCTTCTCCGGCGCGGGTGTGGTCTACCATCGGCTTGGGATATGCTGCCGTGTCCAGTTCGGGAATCCAGTGGCGGCAGTAGGTCAAATTGGGATCATAGCGGCGCTGCTGAGCGACGGGGTTAAAAACGCGGAAGTTACCGTTGGGGTCTGGGGCGGTGCCGGCGACCCACTGCCAGCCGCCGTAGTTGGACGCCCAGTCGCCGTCTACCAGCTCCTGCATGTAGAACTCCGCGCCGATGCGCCAGTCTAGAAGTAAATCTTTGCACAGAAACGACGCCGCGACTTGGCGCGTTCTATTGTGCATCCAGCCGATGGACAGCATTTGACGGATGCCGGCGTCCACATAGGGATACCCCGTCGTGCCGGACTTCCAGCGGGCTAGATACTCGTCGTTCTGGTCAAAGCGCATGGCGGCCAGCGCGGGCTGAATGGCTTTTTGGAGCATAGACGGGTGGTGCCAAAGCAGGGTGTTAAAAAAGTCCCGCCAGGCTAATTCGTCCTGCCATTTAATCGCGCCGCGCCCGCCGAGCCGCTGGGCTTCGCGCCAGCAGTCGCGCACGGACAGCGTGCCGTACTTGAGATGCACCGACAGAGCCGACGTGCTTTCCGCGTCGCCCGTATTATCTCTATTATCCGCGTAGGCGTGGAGGCTTTTGGACACAAACGCCCGCAGGCTGGCCTGCGCCGCTCCTTCCCCCGCCTCGAAAATCGTCTGCGTCAGGTGCAGCCCATAATCTTCCAAAGTCGGCAGCGGCGCGGATTGCGGCTCCGCGCCGATCTTGAGCTTATCGAGAAGCGGTGTAATACCAAGCCGTGCGCCGACCCGCACCCGCGTTTCCCAGACCCGCTTGAACGGCGTAAAAGTCACAAACGGCTCGCCGTTGCGCGGGTCTACAATGTTTTGGGGCGGCGCAATCAGCGCATCATCGTAGCTCTTTACGTCTACGCCAACTGCGTCCAGCATCGCCGTGACATTGGTGTCTCGCTCTGTGCTGTACGGTGTATAATCGCGGTTGAAGTACAGCGCCGACGCGCCCGTTTCCGCTGCCAGCGCTTTTATCTCCTGCTCCGGCGAGTGGCCGTAGCGCAGGATCAGCCGCCCGCCGTGCTTTTGAAAATCCGCGTTCAGCGATTGAAGCGACCCGAACAGAAACGCCGTCCGGGCCGCGCCAATGTCCCGCGCTTTGAGAATGGCGTCGTCCAGCACGAACACGCCGATTACAGCGTCGTTTTCGCGCAGGGCGTGGTAAAGCGCCGTGTTGTCTGTGATCCGCAGGTCGCGCCGAAACCACATCAATGCCGTCTTCATGGTATTATGTTTCTAAGCGGCCAAAAGCCGCACTTCGAGAGGAGAAATGTCAATGACCGCATTGCTGGAACAAGCCTGGGCCGAAGTGTCTGCCCGGCCTGAGCGTGAGCAGGAGCTGGTCGCGCAAATTATTCTGGACACCATCCGCGATGAGCAGGCATGGGACCGGCAATTCGCCGAGTCGCATGATTTTTTAGATCACCTCGCAGACAAGGCACTCGCTGATCACGAGGCAGGCCGAACGCGAGACCTGCCTTAAAATGCGCTCCGTCACCACCCAAGAGTTTCGGGACACTTACCGAGAACTGCCGGTTGAAATCCGGCGCGATGCACGAGCGGCTTATCTTCTTTTTCGGCGTGACCCATTCGCACGAAGCCTTTACTTCAAAGAAGTGTACCAGAAAAAGAGCATTTGGTCAGCCCGGACAGCGCTTGGCTACCGGGTGCTGGGACGGCGCGTGGAAGCGGACAAAATTGTTTGGTTCTGGATTGGCAGCCACGTAGAGTACGACAACTGGTTTCGACGCTTCAAGCGACTGTCAGCATAAGCTTCTTGCTATCTCTAAAACACGCCGAATGTTTTTTGATACTGTTCCCAAATCCGCGCTTCATGCACCAGCGCGTAATTCTCGGCATACGGCTCGCCCCGGCTGGCCCGGACTTTGGACTTTGTCGTCATCCGGTCATGGTGATGCCCCAGCTCGTGCAAAAGTATGTGCAGGAGCTGATACGCCCGCGCCTGTAGTTCCGTGAACTCGCACATGACCCCGTTCTTGATTTCATGGCTTCGGACGCCAAGCCGGTCCAGCACTTCTTGGTGGTCTTCGTAATGTGAGGCGGCATAATCAATCCACAGATCGTTGGTAGTGGTCTTTCGTTAGTTGCGGTATACTAGAAGACATGGAACTTAGCCTGCCTCCTTGTCCTGCCTGTGCCAGCACGAACACCCGTCTTTTTGGGCATCAAAGCGGCAAGCAGCGCTTCCGCTGCCGCGACTGCCAGAAAACCTGGCGCAATAATCCTGCGCCGCGCGAAACCGACCCGCGCCGTAAAGCCCAGATACTAGCCGCCTACCACGAGCGGATGTCCATGCGCGGCCTCGCTCGCACGTTTGGCGTTAGCCGCAGCACTGTCAGCAAGTGGCTAAAAAAAAGCGAGCAGCCTGCCTCCCCTGAGCCAGACGCTGGTTCAAGCCCAGGCGGAGGACGTTCTTGAACTCGATGAGATGTGGTCTTTCGTTCTCCGACGCAAAAACAAGCGCTGGGTGTGGCTAGCCCAGTGCCGCCGCACCCGCCAGATCATCGCTTATGCCATCGGTGGGCGAGGCCAAGAAACCTGCCGCCTGCTTTGGCAGCGTATTCCACCCGCCTACAAGCGCGGTTTATGCTATACCGATTTTTGGTCGGCGTATGCCGACGTTCTGCCCCAAGAACAGCATCGCGCCACAGGCAAAGGCGACGGGCAGACCTGCCACATCGAGCGATTCAATAACATTTTGCGCCAGCGGTTGGGCCGCTTTGTTCGCAGGACGCTCTCATTCTCTAAGTGTGAGCAGATGCACGAGATGTGTCTGCGCCTGTTCTTGCACGAACACAACAGGCTCATCAAACTCAGGCTCCGTAACTAAACATGAGCCACTACCAGATCGTTTTCCCAGGCGCAAACCCCGACGACACCCGGCGTGTGCCAGCCGTTCAGCGCATACTCACCCGGAGCCAGCACGATGGCGTTCAAGCCGCACGATAATTCGGCCCAGTCCGGCAGCAGACGGATAAACGTCTCAACGTCGCGCTGCAAGAGCAGGTGCCGGTAGCCTTTGCCGGGCCGCTGCCGGTCAATCACCTGTGACGGCGGGGGCGTCGTGTAGTAGTTCGCCGTCCACTCCGGGTTGTTCTTTTTCTGCACCCGCCCGCCGACCACCTGCGGCGCTGATTTTCGGTTGATCTGCTGTCTCATAGTGATGCTCGGTTAGTAGGCGTGGAACTAAAGTTCTACGCTGTGGGCGAAGCGCCTACCGTCCACCTTCGTGGACGAAGAATCAGACGCGGCCTCTTACTTTTTCAAGTGCCTTCTATGTTTTTTTCAGGCTGTCTTTCTGTGCTAATGCTTCCAAAACCCACCGCGCCCGCCGCCGGACGTCAGCATTGTCGCTGTTCATCTGCCGCGTCAATTGCTCTCGCAGATACGGGTCGTCCACTTTTTTCGCTAATCGCCAGAAGGCGCTGAAGTCTGTTCCATTGCGCTGCTCGACCATACTTAGAACAACATTCTGCAAACGGCTCACGTCACTCGACGATAACATCTGTGGCTTGATGTAGCGCACTAGCCTGACTTTATCATAGCCGGAGCCGGGAAACCAGGGGTCAGCTTCCAGAAAGGCGATTGCGACTTCCTTCTGGGTAGCATCGCCTCCCCGCAGCAGCTCAATATCTCTGTAAAAGTCACAGCTGTATTTCGCTTCTTCCTCTGATCGTAGTTTCTGCGGGAAGAAGAGAGGCTTATACTTCTTCCAAACATTGTACTGGTGAGTAACAGCCGCTTTCCACTCGTTCCAGGCTTGCGGTGAGTCGAAACGGAGTGGGTATGCCACTTTCGTTGCTTGCCACGCTGGTGCCGTTTCCTCGTGGTACTTGCCCATTAGAACCGGATCAATTGGCTGACTTTCCTGAGTTGTTTCTTTGGCTTGGGGCGCTTTGTGTTTCGCCTCCTTCTTGTCCGGTACTTTGCGTTTTTGAGATTTCATGGCTACTCACGCAGGACTTTGTTGTAGACGACGACGCTGGGTTCGGGGATGAAGCCGAACTTGGTGTTGATGGCGAGCATGGGCGCGTTGTCGGCATGATTTTCGGTGGTCATCACCTCAATGCCGGCGGCGCGGGCCAGCTCGTAGGCGCGGACTTTGAGGGCGGTGGCGATGCCGTGGCCCCGGTGGGCTTTGAGAACGCCGGTCAGCCACTGCATTCCGACTTCCGGGAACTCTAGTTTCGGCACGACATGGCATTCGCCGATCCATTCGCCGCCCTTTTCCGCCAGCAGCACCAGCTCAGGCCGCCATTCCGGGCGCTCCACGACGAACTTGACCCAGTCCTCAAACGGCTCCATCGTGAACGGCTGCTCGTCGCGCCGGGGAATGTCATAAATCAGCGGCACTTCCAGGTCGTAATACTTGCGGCGGTTTTCGTCGGTGTCTTCCAGCTCAGCGTAGGTGAAGAACCGTGCGCCGTAGGCGTCGGCTTGGGCGGCTGCGCTGAGAAACGGGCCCGGGTCCCACCCTGCCATGTTCAGGTACGAGGGCGTTTCGCGCTCCTGCTCGGCGAAGCCGCGCTTCTTCAGGAACGCAATCGCAGGTTCGTCGGGCGTCCATTCGTGGAAACCCGACACCATGCGCTTCGCACCGCGCTCCTGGGCAAAGGCAAACGCCCGGTCATACAGCGCCGTGCCGATACCCTGATTGCGGCGGGCATGGTCTACCGTGATCTCAAAATCGCAGACATCGGCCATCTTGAAGCCGGTCGTGTTCAGGTCGGACGCGGCCAAAAACGCAATGGCCTGGTCCGTCTCGGGATCGGCGGCGCAGAGGCGAATATCCACAAGCTCCGGCTTGCGGAGTGTATCGCGCCGCGCCCAGGCGGCGGCGGTGTTCTGCCGGTGAGGGGGCCGGTCCCGGTTGCCGATTTCGGTAATCGCTTCCCGGTCGTCGTCTCGGAACGGGCGAATGGTGTACGCAGTCATTTATGCCTCCTGGTTTGTCCTAAATATCCTTGCTGTAGCTGACTTGCGGCGCGTCCGGCACAAAGCCGAGTTTCTTGTTGATGGCTCGCATCGGCGCGTTGTCCTCGTGGTTCTCGGTCAAAATCAGCCGGCAGCCGCGCTGAACAGCGGCGCTGATGGCACGGAGTTTCAGCGCATAGGCAATGCCCTGGCCTCGGTATTGCGGCAGAACGCCGGTTAGAAATGTCCAGCCGATGCCGGTGCCTTCCTGAAACCCAATCTGGCTGATGCCGATCCATTCGCCGCCGTCTGCCGCCAGGATCAGGGCGTTTAGGTCGTACTCCGGGCCGTCGAAATACTTAACGAACTCCTCAAACGGCGGCGGCTCCGCGTGAACATCGTTTGTCGGGATGTCCCGGTCCAGCGCCGAGTCCAACTGGTGCAGCTTGCGGCGGTTTGCGTCGCTGTCGCCCACTTCGGCATACGAAAAGAAGCGGATGCCGTCCGGTGCGGGCGATATAAACTTAGCCGAATCAAACGCCGTCAAATCCAGCATGACCGGCACGACGCGGTCCACTTCCGTGAAGCCGCGCTTCTGAACAAAGCCTACTCCGGGTTCGTCCGGCGCATACAGCGTCAGCCACGTCTGCATTCGCGCGGCTGCTCGCGCCTGTGCAAACTTGACGGCTTCCTCATACAAGGCGCTGCCAACGCCTTGACGGCGCTTCTCCTCTGCCACCCAGACGGTGACGCCGCAGACGCCGGGCTTGCGCCGGGCGGTGGTGCTGCGGTCTATCACGTTCAGGTACGCGAAGGCTGGCGCACCGACGCACAGCCGCAGGCCGACTTCTCCTGCTGCTCGCCGGGCGTCGTTTCGCTCCCACTCGGCGACAGTGCTTTGATGATGCGCCGGGCGGTCCCGGTTACGGCCTTCGTTGATCGCGGTCCGGTCTTCGTCTTGAAAGGGGCGAATGTCAATGGTCATTTCCTACCTCCTCACTGTCTTTATCAAGGTCTTTGCCGTAGCTGACGCCGGGGGCATCGGGAACAAAGCCGAGCTTTCGGTTAATCGCCCGCATGGGAGCGTTGTCTTCATGGTTTTCGGTCAAAATCAGCGGGCAGCCCCGCGTGATGGCAGCGTTGATGGCATGGAGCTTCAGAGCCAGCGCAATGCCTCGTCCCCGATGTTCCCGCCGAACGCCGGTCATAAATGTCCAGCCGATATTCGTACCTTCCTGAAAGCCGAGCTGGCTCACGCCGATCCACTCCCCTGCGTCATCGGCGGCGACTGCCAGGGCATGGGGGTCATGCTCAGGCCGAATAAACCGCTTCTGCCATTCGTCAAACGACGGCGGCTCTGCATGAACGTCATGGGTCGGCACATCCCCGTCCAGCGCGTTGCGGAGCGCGTAAAGCCTGCGCCGGTTTTCGTCCGTGTCGCCCGCTTCGGCATATGAAAAAAAGCGGACGCCGTTTGGCGCAGGTGACGGGTAGTTGGCCGGGTCAAACGCCGTCAAATCCAGCATCACGGGAACAATGCGGTCCACTTCCGTAAACCCGCGCTGGGTCAGGAACGGCACCAGCGGGTCGTCCGGCGTATACAGCGTAATGTACGTCGTCAGGCGCTTGGCGTCACGCGAGACGGCAAACTCGGCGGCTTTGTCGTACAGCGCGTCCGCCAGCGCCTTGCTCCACTGCTCCGGCGCAATCCACAAGTCAAAGCCGCAGACGCCGGGCTTGCGGCGAGGCGTAGTGCTGCGGTCTACCGCATTCAGGTACGCGAACGCCGGCTCACCGACGCACAGCCGCAAGCTCACTTCGTCTGCCGATTTCTGTACATCGTCGCGCTTCCATTCCGTGACGCTTCTTTGATGATGCACCGGGCGATGCCGGTTGTGGGCGTCAATGATTGCCGCCCGGTCTTCGTCGCGGAACGGGCGAATGTCGATGGTCATGGTCCCTACTCCTCCCTCAGCGGCCGGTAGAATGTCGCGGCGATGCACAAGGCAAGCTGCGGCGCAAATGTAATCAAAACTGTCGGCATCGGGCCAAGCTTTTGCAGCAGAACACCCGTGGCGGCCAGCCCAACGGGGCCGCTGCCGAAGGCAATAAGGCGAAACACGCTGTTGACCCGGCCCTGTAACCCATTGGGGATCTGCCCCAAGCGGTACGCATACTGGGTCGCAAAGTAGATCGGCACGACAATAAAGCTGAGGGCGTTTACGATACCGAGAACAATCAAATTGGGCGCAAACGCATACAGAAGCCAGGTCAGCGCCCAAGTCCAGGCCGCGCCGATCATCAGCGGCCCGAACTTAAACCGCCTTTGAAGCGGTACCGCCAGAAGCGACCCGGCAATGCCGCCCGCGCCGCCGGTGGC